>JAGYJO010000232.1 GCA_018402095.1 bacterium | reverse complement strand
CCCAAGCAGCACTAATATATGCGCAAACGTGTTTCAAAGCAGCCACCACAGATAGTGCACCTATTTACAACTGGGATCTCGCCAACAAACAAGAAGAAGAACACCTGTACGCGCAAATAAGCGAAGCCGTGACGCTATTGCCTTTCAAAACACGAAAAGGGACAACAGCCTTTGTTCGTCTCTTTCGCCGCGTTTTAGGACGAACACAACTCGAAAAACGTGATGTTCGCGTCCTGTTTAAACTCTTTGATTTGGTAAAACGAGTAGCTGAAGAGTCGAAGAACAGGTTATAGCCAGTCTACAGATTTCCAATTTTGAACGTGATGCTTCTCTTGATATACAAATTGATCCACGCCGCCATAAATCAAACAGCTATGCCGCATGTTCGTTTTTAGCAATTCAGGCAACTTTCCAAAGGCCTGTATAAATTCAGGGAAAAAAGTTTGCCCAGATTTGATTTCATAGCCCTTATAACGTCGCCCATCTTCAATCAAAAGATCGATTTCAGTTTGCTGTTGGTCTCTATAAAAGAAAAACTGTGGTCTTTTCCCACAATTGAGATAGGACTTTAAGGCATCCATAATCACCATATTTTCAAACAAATGCCCCCGAAGGGAATCTCTCTCTACCTGAGCCTCTGTGTGCAAACCCAATAAATGACACGCAAGCCCCACATCATAAAAATAAATTTTAGGGGATTTAATCATCCGCTTACGCACATTGCCATGGTAAGGATGCAACATATAAACAATATAAGAGGCCTCTAAAATAGACAGCCAAGCCTGAATCGTAGGCACAGAAACACCGACTTCGACCGCCAATGTACTTGCGTTAAACAATTGGCCTACCCGTGACGCACACAAAACCAAAAAGCGCTGAAACTGATTCAGGTCTTTGACATGGGTCAACTGCTGAATATCCCGTTCCAAATACGTTTGAATATAGCTACTGTAAAATAGCTCAGCATCTGTTTCTCTTTGATACAGTTGCGGATAAAAGCCTCGAACCAAGTAATGATTATCACGCTGAGCCACATGCCCTGGACGACTTGCCAATTCTGAAATGGATAGCGGAAGTAACCTCAAAACAGCCGAACGGCCTGCCAGTGATTGAGAGACAGTATTCATGACCTCCAGCTGCTGGCTCCCCGACAAAACAAACAATCCAGGAGATTTCTTTTCGTCCACAATCCGCTGCAAATACGACGGCAATGTGGGGACCCTTTGAAACTCATCAAAAAAGGCCCCGTCTGGATACCCCGCCAACATCCCCCGTGGGTCCGACAAAAAGCGCGCCCGTTGGTCTGGATCCTCCAAAGATACATAGGGTTTTGTCGGAAAAACGTCCCGTAACAAGGTGGTTTTGCCACTTTGGCGTGGCCCCGTTAAGGTGACAACGTAAAATTGTTTTGCCGCGCGTATCAAAGATTGGGTCAATTGCCGTATAATCATAGATATCGCCATCATATCAAGTGTTTTGACAGATTTAAAGTTGCACTTTAAATCTGTCAAAACACCGCATTAATCGGCTAACGTCGCCGCGACAACAAAATCCGAAACGCCTTGCCAAGGATCTAGAACACCGACAAGTCCGTATATCGCCGCAGGCAAACTCAAATTCACACACCACAGCGTCCCAAACATACCTGAGCAGTCTCGGACGGCACGTTTTGGCGCCACCATCGCAACCGTATGATCGGCATGGACACAAACCAGACCAGCACCCTCATCTGGGTGTACCCCAGACGGGATATCAATAGCCACCACCAAACCACGGCTTTGATTGACCCTATCGACGGCCAACTTGTGCATAGGCCGTAGCGACCCGCTAATACCCACGCCCACAATGCCATCGATAACACAGTCCGCAGAGGTGATCGCCCAATCCGCATCGTTGTCTTCGAGGGCCAAAACCATCCCCCCTATTTTTTCAAACATCCGTTGCTGAGGAGATACGCTGGCAGCCGTATCGATGACCACCACACAAACGGGATAGCCCCAATTGTGCAGGTAGCGTGCGGCAACCCACCCATCGCCACCATTGTTACCAGACCCCACCACAACGGCTATTTCGTGGTGTTTTTCAGCATCCAAAAGCCGATCAACAACGGTAGCCACACCCAACCCTGCTATTTCCATTAACGCAGCAATGCTATAGCCAAAGGTCTGCACCAACAGCAGGTCCAGACGCACTGCTTTTTCTTGGGAAAGCAAAGATTTCGATGAAAAACGATGGGAAGGAAAAATACGCATGAAGGTATTCATTATGCCAGATATGCTGTGTACAAAACAGCCCCAGGGGATTGACTATTTTAAAGTGG
>JAGYJO010000231.1 GCA_018402095.1 bacterium | reverse complement strand
AAAAATGCTAGACACTGGTGAAATAGAAGTTTCACCAATTTCAGAAAATGGCATCCAGCCAGGCTCTATCGATTGCCGTTTGGGCAATCACTATCTACGCTCCGTCGCCGCCACACAAATCTCAATGGATACCCCCCCTCAGTATGAAGAAATCGTTGCGGACAAAGTTATTATCCCACCACATAGTTTTCTACTCGCCACCACGATGGAACATATCAAATTGCCAGCCTATCTATCCGCGTTTGTAGAAGGCCGCAGTTCCATTGGCCGTATAGGGCTTTTTATTCAAAATGCCGGTTGGGTAGACGCCGGGTTTGAGGGAAAGATCACACTTGAGCTCTACAATGCCAATTCTGTACCTATTGAGCTCAGTGCCGGAAGACGTATTTGTCAGTTGGTGTTTTGTCGTATGGATCAGGCGGCAGCCGTTCCCTACAACGGCAAATATCAAGGCCAAAGCAAATCCGAAGGCAGTCGCATCTATCAGGACACGGATTATCGATGATACGGCTCAAAAAGCCATGTCCGCTTTGCAGTAAACAGAGCATTATCATCGACAAAGACCGCGTTCGCTGCGAGTCTTGCGAATTCAAGGTGACCTATTGTTGCCCTATCTGTGACAGTGATCTAGCAAACACTGTTTTTTCAGAAGGCAAAGACCCTCAGTATACATGCAAGACATGTAGCAATACGATTTCACTGGCCAAAGTCGGGTATATCATTGATAACGGCATGCATGTTGATTACAACGCACGCTGCCAATACTGCAACGGGCCAACCCTTCACCGCCAAGAAATGAATATGGGGAATAGATGTTTCTTTTTCCCACGCTGTTCTGGACCAGTGGACTTATTTGGGGGCAAAACAGAACGAAGCTTTGTGTTTTTGGATTTTGAGACTACCGGTCTTGAAGCCGGTAGGGATTGTATCATCGAAATAGGGGCCCTCAAGCTGGATGGCGAAGGACTCGAACATGTCTACCAAACATTTGTGAAACCACCCGTTTCCATCTCGCCTAAGATCACACAGATCACCGGCATCACAGACGAGATGGTCGCCAATGCACCCAGCATTGCCGACAGTATTGGCAAGCTGGCCGACTTTATTGGCGATGCGACATTGGTCATTCACAATGCCGACTTTGACATGATGTGGCTGGGTACAGCATTCCTGCAGCATCGTATTGAATTCGCAGATAGACCCGTCATTTGCACCTTAAAATGGGCGAGACAAAACCAAGAACCACAAGCCTCCCTCGGGGCATTGAGCAAAAAATACAAAATTGGACATGCCAATGCACACAGAGCCTTGGCAGATGCTGCAGCTACCAAAGAATTGTTTTTCATCTTTGATCAGGCCAAAAAAGACCAAAGGCCGGAGCTAGCCGTCTCCGATTATATGATCAAATGTCATCAGATTATGAAACGATACAATCTTGTGCCCATTTGAGGTAGCTTGACAGGCCCCAATCCCGGACCAAAAATCTTGAGATCGAAAAAAACAAAAAAAGGGGCCCCACATGAAAAAAATCATTAACATTCTCGTCGTCATCGCTGCACTCGGCTACTTTGTCGATATTTATGACCTTGTTCTATTCAGCATCGTCCGCGTTCCCAGTTTACGCAGCATGGGGCTTAGTCCAGAAGCCATCTTTAGCGATGGGATGATGCTCCTCAATGTCCAAATGTTTGGTATGCTCATTGGTGGCATATTCTGGGGTGTTTTGGGCGACCGAAAAGGGCGCCTCGCTGTCCTGTTCGGATCTATCCTCATGTATTCGGTGGCAAACCTAGCCAACGCCTTTGTTCACAGTATTGAAGCCTATGCTTTCTGGCGCTTTATCGCAGGTATCGGACTCGCCGGAGAGCTGGGTGCAGGCATCACGTTGGTCGCAGAAACATTGCCCAAAGACAAAAGAGGGTGGGGGACCATGATTGTGGCCTCATTCGGAATTTGTGGTGCGATTTTAGCCGGCTTTGTTGCGGACATTTTTGACTGGCGTACGGCCTATATCATCGGAGGCCTCTTGGGACTTGCCCTGCTTTTCTTACGTATTGGGGCCTACGAATCCGGTATTTACAAAGACTTGAAACCCACTGTATCACGAGGCAATTTCTTTGCATTGTTTTCATCACGTAGTCGCTTTTCACGTTATCTCAAATGTATCCTCATCGGCCTTCCGACATGGTACGTCATCGGCATACTCGTCACGTTCTCACCAGAATTCGCAGAACTCTTGCACGTCCAAGGTGAGGTCAGCGCAGGTACAGCGATCATGATGGCCTATGGTGGTTTGGTCGTCGGAGACATTATGAGCGGTACACTT
>JAGYJO010000230.1 GCA_018402095.1 bacterium | reverse complement strand
CAGGAGTTTGCGCATTCGTAAGTATTATGTGGCTTTAATGGGACTTTTGGCTTTTATTTCCGTGGTGTCTTTGTTTAAAACGGTAGTAAAAGATGTCTTAATGCGACTGTTTCTTTTGAGTTGTGTCGTCGTCTTGCTTTCTGGTTGTGGGAAGGTGACGCAAGTTACGGCACCAGAAAAAGACGCGCCTGTGTTTGATTTGACGTATTCTGTGTCTTTGGTGCCTACCGCGCAGATGACGGTTTCGGCGCTTACTGCACGAACGGTTACTGCCAATCGTTTTTCTCTCTATGATAAAACGGTATATGCTGTGGTTTATGGCATTTCTCCCACTGGAGAATTTTCTGAATTGGCCTGGGGGCGTTCGGATCTCACTAAAAACAATCTGGTTGCGACTGCGGGTGCAACCCTTTCTTATCGTACGACCAGTTTTCGCAAAGATGGGGTTGTGCTTGATAAAGCCGACTACAAATGGGCTAAGTTAACGCTTTCTTCGGATGCAACCAGTTGGGGCGTGAAGACGGTGAAGCTGAAGCGGTCGTACCCTTTATATATGATGGCGACCTATTCACCCCGTGGTGTCTTGTTTTTGAAGGCTGTTTCGAGTGACGTTGTGTCTGGCAACGCGCAGGTGAGTGTATCTGAGTTGTCTTTTTATGATACGTTTGTTTCTGTTCTTTATCTGATGGCCTTATCCGATAGCCCTCAGCAAGCCCAGCGTGTCTTGCCTTCTGATATCCAGTCTGTTTTTACGCCGGATTTTTTCGCTACTATAAGGTATGGCGTTCCTGATACGTCTGTTCCTGTGGTCTTTGACTCTCCCCGTTGGATATTCGATCGCCCTTTTGAGCGACAACTGCTCTCTTATTTTTATTTGGTACGCGAAGGCGAATTTGAAGTTGCCGGAAATATGTTGCCTGTTTTGGTGAAAACGTATCCTGCGATTATGACAGGTCAAAGTGCTGAGGTGTTATCTGCCGCTATGCCGTCTTCGAATCAGACTGAGGCTCGATAAGTTTGGGGATTAACCGTATGAGACAGCTTTTTGTGTTGGTTGTCTTTGGTTGTGTTGTGGGTCTGAGCTCTGTTTCTTGGTCTGTCGATGTGGCCGTTTCGGATGTGCCGGAGGCTGTTTCGTCGGGTCCTTCGGATGCGTATGCAGAATTGGGTTACTTAAACGTTTTTACGGATTTAGATCAGGCGTTGATTTTTGTGGATGGTGAGTCTGTTTCGAGAGAGTCTTTGGTGAAGTATCCGTTACTCTTGGGGGAGCACCTGGTTCAGGTTCGCCTCGATAATAAATTGGTGTATCAACAAACGGTGATTATTCAGCAAAACAGGACATCTACCGTTGTCTCGGATCACTTTGTGGATATTATCACCAGTACGCCTTCTCGCGGGGCTATTGATCGGGAGGCCAGGCGCTTACGGAAATCCAGAGGTGATTTTGCTTTGGGTATGTTTGGTGCCACAATTCCGCAACCTGCTGCGTCTGTGAAGTTGTGGCTTACTCAAAACCTGGGGCTCCAAGGGTATGTGTTGGGTAGTGTGCCTGACACTTCTTATGGCGGCGTGCTTGGGGGGCGGCTTTTGTGGTCTCCGGGAGATAAGGTTTTTGCTGGCGATGTGACCCATGCTTATGTTTATGCGGGTGGTGGTCGTTATGCCGATGTGTTTTTCCCTGATGGCAAAGATTATGCTGAGCTTGGTATGGGTGTAGAGGCCAAGCTGTCTGAGTTTGCGAATATGTTATTTGGCTTTAAATATAAAGCTGAAAAATATGTCTCCACTAGTGATGGCGATTCTTTTTTTCGAGATATGGCGCTTCTTGCTGTTTTGAATTTGTTTTATACCAGTGCTGAAATTACGATTGTTTCTCGGGGTACTAGTTTTGAGACCGGGGCGTCGTTGGGTTTTCACGTTTATTTTTAATGCTAGATATTGATGGAGGTATTATGGATGCTTAATCGTTTGGTCTTACTTGTTCTTGGGGTTTTGTTCTTGTCTGGGTCTGTTGTTGCGGCGGACTATGGGTATGTGACTGTTATTACGGGAGAGTCGAAGGCCCGGATTTTTTTGGATGGGCAATTTACGGCCAATGAATTTATCCGTCGATACCCTGTAGAGCCAGGTCAGCATTCGGTCCGTGTAGAATATGATGGTAAGTTGATGTACTCAGAGTTGGTGACGGTGAAGTCTGCGGAGTCTGTGATCGTTTCATCAGAGCATTTTGTAGATATTCGAACAAATGTAGCAAGTCGTGGTGCCGTGGATAGAGAGTCGCGTCGACTGCAAGAGGTGAAGGGCTCGTTTGGGGTGGGTGTGATG
>JAGYJO010000023.1 GCA_018402095.1 bacterium | reverse complement strand
ATAATGCCACTCAATCCTGTGGGTAAAATGACTTTGATAAAGGTTTTGTAATAGGGTACCCCGAGGCTTAGTGCCGCTTCTTTAATGGTGACGGGAATCATGGATAATGTATCTTCCGTTGATCGGATGATTAGGGGTAACAACATCAAACTGAGGGCAACGCTCCCGGAAAAAGCGGAGAAATTGCCCATCGGTGAAACAATCCAAAGATAGGCCAATATTCCCAATACGATGGAGGGGATGCCTTGTAAGATTTCAATGCAAATACGGACAGTAGCCGCGAGTTTATTGTTGGGGTATTCGACCAAAAAAGCACCTGTGAGAATACCTATAGGAAATGCGAGTACAGACGCTAGTGTGACCAAAATGAGTGTTCCAATAATGCCGTTAGAAACTCCCCCACCCACTTCACCAACCGGTTTGGGGATGTCTGTGAAAAAGGCCCAGCTCAATACGGGAAGTCCTTTTTGGATGACAAAGCCTAGTATCAAAAAAATAGGAATACAGATGAAAAATGCGAAAGCGCCAAGACACAGGTTGAATAACCGTTGACGCAGCAGTCTTTGCTTGAGTGTGAGCGCTCTGTTTTTAATTCCAGCGTTTGATGACATATCTGCCTATACTTCCTACGATGGTTGAAATAATAAAAAGAATGAGTCCGAGATAAATAAGATTGGAGATATAAAGAGGGTCTGTGGCTTCTGTGAATTCATTTGCAATGACGCTGGCCAGTGTGTTTGCAGGACCAAAGAGAGAGTCTGGCATGTGATTGGCATTTCCGATGACCATGGTAACTGCCATTGTTTCGCCCAAAGCCCGCCCGAAGGCCAATAGCCCCGCGGATAACATGCCGGATTTTGCTTGTGGAAAAATGACATCTCTAATCATTTCGTATTGGGTGGCGCCCAGTGCGTAGCCTGCTTCTTTGAGATCAGCGGGTACCATTAAGAGCACTTCGCGTGTCAGTGAGGTCGCGTAAGGTACAACCATTAACGCCAAGATCAAAGATGCTGTCATGACGCCAACGCCATAGGGGATAATCCCAAAGTGAAGCTCAAAGCCACGTATCCAAGGAACCAATACAAACAATCCCCAAAACCCATAAATAACGGAAGGAATACCAGCGAGAAGGTCAATGATGATTTTGAGTAGTGACGAGACGATCCCTTTAGGCAGAATGTCTGACAGAAAAATAGCCAAGCCAAAAGACAACGGGAGCGCCAATACCAATGCAATCCCTGTCGTGAGCAATGAGCCTGTAATAAATGGGATGGCGCTGTACTTTTTGAAAACAGGGTCCCAGGAAAGGTTTGTGAAAAAATCGGTGCTATTGGCTTTGATCGCGGGTAGCGACGAGAAAAAAAGTGTCGAAAAGGTGCCTAGTAAGAGCAGCACCAGCAATAGGCCTGAGCCAAACAGGGCTATTCGAAAGATACGCTCGAAAAGCATAATGCGCTTTTCAGAGATAACAACGTCACGACTGTGTTGCATAGATGTCCTTACGGTACCTCAAATTTTATACTTAGGACAATCTTTTATTCTGGAGCGACGCGTTTTTTAGAAGAAACGACCGATTTGGACGGCAAGTACGGCAAGCCCATAGCCCAGTAGAATATAGCCAACGGTCATGATGGCGGGAACTTTCCAGGAGCCCATTTCACGCCGAGCGACAGCCAATGTGGCCGCACACTGCATAGACACCATGAAGAATAAAATAAGACCGATGACGGTCGGTGTCGTGAATATCGGTGTTGTTGTGCCTGCAAAGGTGGCTGTTTGTAAGGTTTGTAGGATAGAGCTGGTGGCACTTGGGTCCGATACGGCGAACAATGTGCTGAGTGCCGATACAAACACTTCGCGTGCTGCAAACGACAAAATAAGTCCGACACCGACCCGCCAATCCACGCCAATGGGTGCCAAAATAGGGGTGATCCAATGGCCCAGTGTCGCTACAAATGAGTTTTCTATAGAGGAAGTTGGAGACAGGCAAACGCCCATACCACCATGGCGATCAAGGGTCCCGCCCCACGTGCGAAGCTCCATGTTTGATCCCGTACTTGCCGGAGAAGTGTGCCGATTTGAGGGCTACGCCATTCGGGTAATTCTAGTTGGAACCCGTGATAAACGCTTTTGTCTACGCCCATGAGTCGGCCTGCAATGGCAGCGACCACAGAGGCAATGACAAAGCTGAGGATATAGATACCTGTCATGATCAGGCCTGCTGTGTGTGGGGAGTTGGTGAGCATGGCGATGAGTAATCCGTATACGGGCAACCGTGCAGAACAGCTCATAAGGGGAATGACAAACAGTGTGAGTAAACGCTCTTTTTTGGAGGGGATGGTCCTGGCCGCCAACATGGCTGGAATTGCGCAAGCGCATCCGGTCAGAAGTGGGACAAAGCTACGGCCGTTGAGTCCAATAGCGGCCAGTGGTCGATCTACCAATGTGGCGCCACGAGAAAGGTAGCCGGTGCTTTCCATTAGCCCAATTGCAAAAAAGAGGACGGCAAGTTGTGGGATGAAAATAATGACGGAAGCCAAACTGCTCAGAATGCCTTGTGTCACAAACAAGCTGGCTGTTGTTTGTGGGAGTGTTGTTTCGACAAACCCAATGAAAAGGCTCATGAGGGTGTCTGTCCAGTCTGTAATCGGCGCGGCCAGAGAAAATACAGCCCAGAAAAACAAGAGGGTAATACCTAGTAGCGCTATCCATCCTAAAATCGGATGTAAAAAGAGCTTGTCTAGATCAAAGTAAGGGGTTGGTGTGTGTGTGCCAACACGTTCAAACATATTTTCGGACCATTGAAAAAAAGTGGATATTTCGGTGGGTGATAGGGTTTCTGGTAGCGTAATGGTTGGGTACTTTTGTGATGTAAGTGCATCCAAATACATGGCAAATTGCACGACACCATCACCTGTTTTGCCATTCACCTCAAACACGGAGACGCCGAGCTCTTTGGCGAGTTTTGTGGCTGAAATAGAAATGCCTTTGGCTTTGGCGATATCAGACATCGTTAAGAGTACGATGCAGTTTGGGAAGTAGGGTATAAGTTGTTTGAATAGGGCGAGCTGCCGACGGACTTGTGCGGCATCGATGACGATAGCGACGGTGCCTTGTCCAGTGAATTCCGGGAGTACCGCTGTCGGGTCACTCAATATGTGGCGGGTGACGACTTCGTCTGGGGATCTTGCCACGATGCTGTGGATGCCTGGTGTGTCGCAGACGCGGATATGTGTGGGTCTGATTTGTCCAACTTGAATGGCTGTCGTGGCGCCGGGATAGTTGACTGTTTTGTAGGTGGCGCCGGTTAGTCTGTTGAAGAGTGACGTTTTGCCACTGTTTGGGAAGCCGACTAAGAAAAGGTGCCCATGTGCCATGTCTTAGTGTGTGAGTGTGCGAACACCGATGCATTCGGCATCTTGGCGACGCAATGCAAGTCTGGATCCCCGCAGTGAAATAGCGATGGGGCCACCAAAGGCAACTTTTGCAAATAGCTGAACTTCAGCACCAGGAATGAGGCCCAACTCATAGAGTCTGTTCATGAAGGTGTCTGGTGCGGTTATTTGTGTGATTTCACAGGGACTATTGAGTGGTGCGTTGCAAAGGTTTAGCAATGTGGTTCCTTCGTGTCTGTGTGCTTGGTACTAATACTCAGTCTCGAAGATTCTCATTCTGAGTGCTTCAAGATGAATGACGGCCCAATGCACGGGTGATTAACGCTTTTCATTTTAAAGATAATAGGGATGACCAATGCTGGTTTCAGTGGGAAGTCCGCCCGTTGCTGCGGCTATGAATCTGCCTGACTGTGTTTTTTGCCGCATCATCCAACAGCGTAACTCTGGAGCTGCTTTCGAACCATACGTCTCGGGGGCGACCTGTGTGGATCAATGGTGACCTTGAGGATGACGGTCCCTTCCGTCCTTGGCGACGGGCGTTTCGGACATTTGGGGAATGGGTTTTGAGATAACTGGGTGGGGTTTCGCCTCTTCCTGTGCTTTTGGCTGTCGGTGGTTCTGAGGTGGTGTTTCAATATGCCTTATCTGGCCTGGTTTTGATAGGCCGCTTGTCTGGTTGTTTTGTGTTTGTGGTTTCTTTTATAGTTGGTCAAATATACGGGAAGCCCTTCCTGATGGGCATGGGTTCCTTTTTGTTTTTAAAAATGAAATTGTCCCAATAGGATCTGGTCTGCCGCCCACCATGTTGTGGTGATCACTTCGTGTGTAAGTGTGTTTACGTGCTAGAAGACTAACATAGCTGTGAAATAAGAGTGACACACACGGCCCAAGCTGGGATGTATGTGATTGTGCTGGGGGCTTCATTTTAGAATACCAAAGCTGAATCTCTATCCAGGGTGAACTGTCGCAGTCAGTAACCATTCCCTACGCCAGGGGGGGGCTTAGGGCGCAAAGCCCCTGGGAGAAATGATTACCGCAGTTACGCTCCTGCTAAGAACTGAGGCCAATGGATGGGTCTAAAGATAATATCTTGCCTTCTATGACCAACTCCCGATAGGCTAGGCTTTATGAAAAATAGTATCAAAGATTATATGGCCTTGATGAAGCTTCGTATTGTGATCATGCAGTTGGTGACATTCTCTCTTGGTTTCTTTTTGAATCCTATGGGGCAGTGGACAGTTCCTGTTTTTTTGTTGGCGCTGGTAGGGACTTTTTTGTCGGCATCGGGTGCCGCTGCGCTTAACCATTATATAGAGCGTCGGATTGATGCGAAAATGGAACGGACGAAAGACCGTCCTATTCCGACGGGCCGTATCTCGGCGTTGCTTGCGGGGTTGTTTGGGCTTGTGTTGGTGTTGTCCGGGGCTTGGGTGCTATGGATGTTTGTGAACACCTTTACCGCATACTTGTCGTTCATTACGGCTTTTTTATATGTCTTGGTGTATACCCCTTTCAAACAAATGACATGGATCAATACGTTTATCGGTGCGGTTCCTGGTGCCATGCCTCCTTTGGCTGGATGGGTGGCTGCTGGTTCTTTTAGTGGTGATGCGTGGGTCATGTTTTGGGTGTTGTACTTTTGGCAGTTGCCCCACTTTTTTGCGATTGCTTGGATGTGTCGTGAAGATTATAGCCGTGCTGGTTTTCAAATGCTGTCCACTGAGGACCCAACGGGTAGCCGGACCTTTTTGCATATGATGATTTATGCCGCTGTTCTTTTGGTGGTCTCTATTTTGCCTGTGACTCACGGTATGTTGGGGTGGGTGTATGGGGTTGCTGCGATTGTGTTGGGTGTATGGTTTTTGTGGCGGTGTTATCAGTTTCGCAAGGACCGTAGTATTGCCTCTGCCAAGCGGATTATGTTGGCGTCTATTCTCTACTTGCCGTTGCTCTTGATTGTGATCTTGCTTGATAAGGTTCTTTCCTGATCTAAGCCCGCTTTGTGGGGCCATTGTACACGCGGGTGGTAGGCCTGTTTTGGTCGGTGGGGTGGTGCGTGATTTTTTGCGGGCACCCGATGCGACATCATTTTCAGATATCGATATTGAAGTTTTTGGGCTGAGCCAGTCCGTTTTGGAGTCTGTTTTAGGTCCCTTTGGCGCGACCTTTGTGGGGCGTTCCTTTGGGGTGTATAAGCTGCGTATCGGAGAGCTATCCGTGGATGTGAGTTTGCCGCGACGCGAACGGCATCGGAGTGCCAGTCACAATGATGTGGCTATTGATATGGACGGGAACATGACCTTTGCAGAAGCCGCGAGTCGCAGAGATTTTACCGTGAACGCGATGGGGGTTGACTGGGTCTCTGAGTCGTTCTTAGATCCCTTTGAGGGTCTGGTAGATATGCGTTCTGGGGTGATTCGTCATGTGGGGCCTGCTTTTTCAGAAGACCCTTTGCGGGTGTTTCGTGCGGCGCGTTTTGCGGCACGCTTTGGATACACAGTTGCCCCAGAGACGGTGGCTTTGTGTCAGAAAATGGACTTGATGGCGCTTTCTCGAGAACGTATTTGGGAAGAGCTGGTTCGGATGCTGGGGCATGATGCGGGGCTGGGGTTGTCTTGGTACAGCGCACTTGGTTGCTTGGCCTGGTATCCCGAGTTGTCTGCGTTGATCGGGGTGCCGCAAGATGTGACGCATCATCCCGAGGGTGACGCGTGGATTCACACATGTTTGGTGTTGTCGGCGATGGACGATGTGGATGTCCCTGCTGAAAGTCGGTTGCTGTTGCAGCTGTCGGCCCTTTGTCATGATCTGGGAAAATCCGTAACGACGGCCTTTCGGGCTGGGCGGTGGCGTGCCTTTGGCCATGAGGCTGTCGGTGGCGCTTTGGCTAGGCAGCTGTTGTCACGTATCGGCTGCCCTCTGGTCATGCAGGCCGAGGTGGTCGCCTTGGTCAAAAGTCATATGGCCCCTATGCAGCTCTATGCGGCGGCGCAAACAGGGAAGGTTTCGGATGCCGCAATACGGCGCTTGGCCTGTCGGGTGTCTATCGAAAAGTTGCTGTGGTTGGCGACGGCAGATCATAATGGCCGTGGGCGTGACTTTGATCCAGATCCGCCGGCGGTGGCATGGTTGCGTGAACGGGCTCAGCGACTGTCGGTTTATCACGCGCCGCCGCAAGCGCTGATGCTGGGGCGTGACTTGATCGCATTGGGTGTGGCCCCAGGGCCGGAGATGGGGACTTTGTTGACGCGGCTTTTTGACGCCCAGATTCGGGGCGCGTTTGTGACGAGAGAAGCGGGGCTCGTTTATGCACGGGGATTGGGTGTGTTGACTCGTCGTTGAGGGTGTTTTTTTGTGTGTGGGAAATGGCTGTACATACTGTATTTCTGTCTGTATTTTATCAGGTTTGCAAAAATAACCGTGTAGGGGGCTGTTGCAAAATGCGCCATGCGGCGTAAGTACTCGCCAGGAAAATCCTCATTTACGCTCAGTAAACTCCGGTTTTTCTGGTTCGAAATCTTTGCCTGACACATTTTGCAACAGTCCCTGTAGGAAAAACAAAGTTTAAGGATCTTCCCTTGTGATTTTTTTTCTTCTTAGTTTCTTATTCCCTTATTCCCTTATTCCCTTATTCCCTTATTCCCCCGTCTAGCTAAACAGTAATCGTTTTCTATAGTGGCATTAACGTGTTTTGGTACTCTATCACCCATTCCCGTCGCCTTGGCGTAGAAAATGTTTCTCGAAAAGAACTATCTAGTCCTTTGAAAAATTCCGGCTTCCTCGCCAACGGCGAGCAGGTAAAGAGATTTCAAAGGGCTTAGCCCTTTGGATCCCGTAGATGCTAGATCGTTACCTCTCAAATAAATCTCAATTTTATATCCTCCAGGAGTGTCTGACTTATGTCTTTGATTAATGGTGTTTTGGGTGTTAAGCCCCGTTCTGTGTTTCCGTTTACAATGTATGATTCAAAAAAATCTGCTAAGCCAAACGTATTTTTGCCGTTTGCTACCACCATGCCGCCGCTTATACGTTCGGGTATTTGTCCTTCAACGATACCTGTTCACCGGGTATTGGGTGGAGCGCCCCGTAAGGGGTTGGAGAATATCGGGAATTCTTGCTTTATGAATGCGGCGATTCAGCTGTTGCGTCCTATCTGTCAATTTGCGGAGCTCGATAAGCCTGTATTGCAGACTGTGCTGGCGTCTGTAGAGGCGGGAAAGACCACGAAAGAGGAACTGATTGCATTGCGTCGGGAGTTGACCTCTGCCTGTATCTTTACGGATGACAGCACCGCTGTTGGGGAAACGCATCCCACCAAACAACAGGATGTGGTGGATGTTTTGAACTGGGCGCTTGGTTCTTTGCAAACCTTTTTGCCAACGCCTGCGGTTAATCTGCAGTTCGCTCCTGAGACGGCGGTGAAGCGGCCTTATCCCCAAGTGGGTACAACGGACGATGCGACCGGACGACGCACGCAAGGCTCATGTCGCCAAACTACAGCCGATCTTGCCCTAAAGCCTGACGCAAAGCCACAGATGGAAGTTGAAAGATCTGGAGAATACAAAAAAAGCAATGGGCGAAAAATCCAAAAGAGATATTCAGACGCCTGCTGGCCTGTGTTTATCAAAACAGAGGGAAGGGGGAACCTGTTGATATCACTATGAAATTTGTCGCATCGGAATCTATTTGTGGGTACGAAAAGAAAGGTGATTCGTATTTTGAGCATCAGTTCAAACTCCTCATGCCCTCCGAAAAGCGAGAAATCTCGGTAGCCAGCAACGTTTGCTTGGTTTTCACCTCTGAGTCTAGATGTACAATCAAGGATGGGTTTGATTATGCGGGGGTGGTTGTTTACATCCCTGGCGATAGGGCTGGAAATAGTGGGCACTATGTCACCTGTCTCGATTCGTCTTATGTCGGTCCTGAGGGTCAGATTGTGCCCAGATACTATCGATACAATGATGATAAGTTCAAACCTGAATCTGGCTCGCTTAAAGCGTATGTCCAAAGTCTAGGCGTGTCTGGTGGTGCTTATGCACGGGTGCATTTGCTTTTGAGGTCAGGGTTGCGAAAGCTTCCCTCGGAAACGCCTTCGGGCGCTGCGCGTAGCGATACGTCGGCTAGCCCACCTTTTGAAGCAGGTGCCAAGCCCATGCCGGGTCCCAACGCAGAGACATGGCCGTCTGATACCACGAATGAGGTGATATCTCCGGAAAATTATGGGGATTTAAAGACCTTAGCCGGGAACATATCCTCTTTTTTAGCCAAGTGCCAGGCGTTTGAAGAAGACGAGGAAGGGTTTTCTTTTGGTCTTGATTTGGAGGTGTTGCAGGGTATTGAAGAGAAAATCGACCAGTTGGATGACTTTGTTGCGGAGGTCAGGGCCAATCATAAATCTTCGCAAAAAATCCCCTATCCCAAAGTGGCCCTTGATAGGGATGAATTGGCCTCTTTTTCGGAAGCGTTACAGTCGGCCCTTGGGTGTGAAGATTATGAGGCCGCGCAAGCATTTGAGCAACGCATAAGGGATGGCTTTTCGCAGGGTGGGGATGATGATCTTGGCATGCGGCTAGCTCTCTTTTTTGAGAAGATCAAGAATATTGTCTCTCCCGTTTTCGATCAGAAAAAGCCCTTTGATGAGGAGGCCCATTCTATTTTGGGGGCACTGAAAAAAGCGATTGAAGATCAATCGCCTATTGAAAATAGACATAAAGATCAAATGCGTACATGTATTACATTGCTACACCAAAATATTAAGACCCTAGACAAATCGTTGCGGGGCTTGTTTTTCGAGACCTATATTCGGATGTTCTCTCGCTTTGAATGGGATGCTCACGACACCTCTTCACGTCGCCCTAGCGCTGTTTTGACTTGCTTTGCAGGGAAAGGGAAAGGGAAAGGGCAAGGGCCGGCGTCCAAAAAAGCGGATCTCTTGTTTATTTTTGAAAAGTTGATTGACCATGCCACTGCAGGGTCTGGGACTGTGTTGCTGCGTGACTTTGTGGCGCAGCGTGTCTTGTTCGATTCGCAAAACAAAGGCTTGCTGTCGGATGCGATAGGGCTGTTGACCCAGAAGTGTAAAGCGCAATCTCATTTGCACGAAACAGACATTGGGGCGCAGGACGTGTATTAGTGTTGTGGGGATTTTTGAGACAGGTTCTTGTTGACGAAGTTTCAGAGTCCTTCCGGGGGGCGTTCTGTGAAGTGTCGGAGGCGTTGTCCAATAGAGGAAGTCTGGTGCACTCTACGAAGCGTTTTGGCAGGATATCTTTGCCGATGCAGGTACTTTGTTTCATGAAGAGGGATGAGTGTTTTCTTGGCGTGTCCAATTGTAGCCGTCTTTAAAGCACTGGAAAAAGAAGACACCGACCCTGTTACTAAGTTTTGTATCAATCCATTGTCTCTGCCACATGGGAACACGGGCAGGTTATTGGCTATCCATGGGGTTGGGTGGTTTATTTGCAGGCACCAGAAAGACTTACTTTGCCGCCTTGGATAAAATTTATGGATAATGCAAGTACGACGCTAGTAGATTGCGCTGAAAACCAAGTACAGCGCGTTACAGTCCGTTGGATTTTGCCCGATATTTCTACGAAGAAGGGTTGTATTTTAACCCTGTTATTTTGGATAACATAGGGCTCCTCGATGGGATGGTGTCTCGGGGGATGGCTTTGGAGAAACAACGGATAGATTTTATGCCCGAACTCTTAGAAAAAACGGCTGGAAAATTGAGCAGACACAGATACATGTCTATGTTGCAAAAGATCAGGATTATAGAAAAGCATTAAAGACGGCCTATGAAACATTAAGTGGCCAGTATAATGACTTTTTTAGTCGCTATAAAATCAACTCTTTTTCTGATTTTAGTACGGTTTTTCAGCCCATATTGTTGGGGTTGATTTTAGATCGGGCCGCTCTCAATGCCGGTCTTGAAAAAACCGTTGAAGACCGAGTTGCGGCTGTGAATCATGGGTTTTCTTTCTTTAATGGGGATTTGTTTTCTTTCTTGAAGGGTGACAAGTCGGATATCGTCGTGTCTGATTTTGATAATGGGCATGATGATCGTATGAAAATGGCCTTGGGGTTGGCGCTGTCTGCGTACATGTCACATGTCCTCAGGGTGTATGCGCCAGTCAGTGAACCCTTGGCGAATGCGTTGCGTGGGGCTTTGGTGGAAACAGTCAAAAAGACACCCACAGGCCAGGACACTGTTTTGTCAAAAATCAATGTCTATCAGATTTATCTGAATGTGTTGGAAGACTTGAGTCAGGCCGCTTTGACTAAGAAGGGTGAGAAAGCGAAAGGAAAGGTCGATTATTCAAAACACATCGAGGAGGGACTCAGGCGATTTGGAGAGAAATTTACTGATGATTTGGATGAAAACACGGCACAACTCATCGCTAGGATGATTGGGAATCGTCTCACGAAGGCCAACGACGACTTGGCCGTTTTGTACCGAAATGGCTATGGCCTGACAGATGCCATCGAACGGCTGTTTTCTCAGTTTTTGTACGAGGCTTCTGATTTTGTCTCTGGGTATAGCGTCTTGAATCGTATCGCGGAATCGGATGCCTTGGCGGCGACCTTGGTGCACGAGGCTCAGCAGATATATAACGATTATGGGTCTTTTTTTGACGGTAAAATGGTGGATGTTGTGCAATACAACCAGGCCTTGGCGTTGCATGTCATTGATGACAATGCCGATAAAAATGTTTTCTTGAAAGTGGGAACAGGGCAAGGCAAGAGCTTTATCATCGGGATCTCTGCCAAAAAAATAGCCGCCACGCTGGAGACTTCGGACGCCGGGCATGTCTTTGTGCTGACGAGCTACAGCCACCTCGCGCAGAGAGACGAGGCGTCTATGCGGGACCTCTATCAGTTGGGAGACAGTGGGGTGGAGAGCTTGTGCATTGATGGTATTGATAAGGTGGCGTTGTTTTCGTCGAGCACCAAAATCATTCACGCTGATACCAAAGACTTTACAAGGGTGGTGCGAAAAACGCTGGCGAAGGTGATGCTGACGGGTGGAACATCGGCAGATAGGGCCTTTTTGAAAGCCGTCTATGACACGAAAAACCATATTGTATTGGATGAATACGATTTGTTGCTGGAAGATTTGCGAGAAAAAGAAACCAATGGTCCGATTTTGGTATCAGACCTTGGATTGACCAAAGAGGCGATTCCAGCCGAATTTACCCGTTTATCACGGTTGTCTGCCACCAATCTCGAAGCTGCTGCGGTTGAAGTCGATGCCTATGATAATCGCGAAGAAAAGAATGTGGTTATTTTCGATGGAACAAATTTGCGTCTATTTCCGGGGTTCTTTAGTTTTACGGCGTTTATCAAAAACAGTCATCGTGTGATCGGGCTGTCCGGGTCTACTACAAGTGAGGCGGGTACCGCTATAGACAATGGGAAGGCCTCTGGTGTACGAGAAATTCCTTTGTTTAACGATCCGAAATCGTCTTCGAGTGTGGACAGTATTAAGGCGGTCACGATACGTTCGGGGTTGTCAGAGGATGCCCTCTGGGTGTCGTCTGTTTTAGACGACATTGAGACTGCCCGCAACGTGGGCGAGGGTGAGAAAATAAGGCCTGTTTTGATTTTTGCGGAAAGACTTCCAGGAAAAACAGAGAAATGGGATCTCTTGAAAACCGAAATCAAAACCCGATTTGGGATTGATGTTGATGAGCTCTATGACGAACGCAAGATCAACGATCAATCGCTGCAGACCATAGGGCTGGAAGGTCGCATAACGCTGACCACAGGGGTTTGCGGCCGAGGTGCGGATATACGGGTTTCCAAGGATTGTGCCAAAGGATTGCATGTCTTAATTACGTACATGCCCTTGCATGAGCGGTTGAAGCAGCAAATGATCGGGCGGACGGGACGTATGGGCCAGGATGGGTCTTATTCTATGATCACTCAGACGGCGGGGTATCCCGCGAATGCGGCCAATGCCACAAAGCTCATTAATCTCCATGATCAAACCAAGGCGTTTTTACAGGAGAAGCAGTATCAGCCTTCGCGGGCTGAGGGGATCTCGCAAATCTGCACCTTTAGTGAGCCAAGATTGCCCAAGAATAGCTTGTTGATTTGTATCGATGGGACAGTCTCTATGTCTACAGTATTTGACCAAGTGAAAGGCAAGGTCATGTCTATGCTACAGACGGAGTTTAATAAACGCGCTTTCTTTGTGCAGCTGATGATTTACAGAAGCAGCGGGGACTATACCGGGAGTAAGGCCGTCGAATGTTCAGCGTGGACGAATGATTATACGACGTTGGCTGCTTTCTTTTCTGATAAACACACGGGATCTGGCGCGCCAAATGGTGAGGCTGTGCCTGTGGCGCTCTATCATATCTACCATCAACATGCTGTCCGTGGATTGACACGGGCTATTCTGATCGGGGATGACTTTGATTCCAATCACGGCGCCAGCTGTAAGCTACCTGCATCAGATTTATTCGCGCCAGAAGATGTGTTAACTGAGGGCGTGGTGTTGCCTAAAATCAAGGCGGCTAAGTTGCCTATAGATACCTTTTGGATAGATCAGGGGCGTGGGTATTCTCAGGGTCCATTTGGACATATTTCATCTGAGACTAAGGGTGACTTTAAACTCTTTAAACCGGCAAGTGAAGATTTGAGCGCAAATATTGGGGCGGTGATTGCCGCGCACTTTCGGTCAGGGGATTAACGATGATTTCAGCTTTGGGTTATGCCCACCCGGTCACCCGCGTGTCCGGGGTGTCTTATCGTGAGGACCTTATGGCTTATCTTGAAGATAATCGGGTTTTTATTGTGGCCCAGATCCCAGAGAGTTTGGGGGGGTATTTGAAAAACTTTTCTCCGGACGGGATTGCGGATGGGATTGCAGGGATTTGTACAAAAGTGAGTCGGACGCGTCGTGAAAGAACCGCCAGTTTTCGGGCACAAGTTCACGATTGGGGGCAGATTCTGCCTGTCGGAAGATATGCGATTCCTGAATTTGTTTCTTTGAAAGAAATGGCGGCTAGAACCAATCTTGATCATATTCCCAAGTTGAATGTGCGACGGCTCTCTGGGGAGTGGGCCTTGGCCGTGACGGATACCACCTTGTCGGTGGCCAATGCCGTCGCGCGTACAGAGGCCGCCATTACCAATCTGATGTCAGAGCTTGCCAGCTATTGTATGGAATACGATGTGAATACCTCCAAGCGGTCGGACGTGATCGCCTGTTTGACGAACGATAATCGCATGAAGCGGATAGATGCCTCGAACTACAAATGCGTCATCGGAAAGTTGGCCGTTATCGACAGAGGCGATGGCACTGTAGATGAGCGGGAGTCGCGCCTCGCGGCAAGTGCGAGACGTGTTCTGGAGAGCAACGTGGGTTTTCGTACCAAGACACTGGAGGTCTTGAATCAGTTGGTCCAACAGTCGGTTTCCGAGCTCAAACAGGGGCTTGGGGTGGCGACGAAAAACCTTTTTGCGACAGGTCATGTGGTTGTTTTGAGTCAGATCGAACACCTGGATGATCCCCTGTATTTTGACCAACTGATTATTGAATCGACAGGGAAGGTGTATATCGACCGTAGTTTGACTGATTTTCATGGAAAAAATGTGTTGATTAAAGCCCCGGTTATAGAAGTCGTGGGTGAGCAAACGATCGATATTTCAGGTCAAGATGCGGATGACTGGGATCCCCCGAAAGCTGGCTTAGGCGCTCAGCCAGACGCCGTAACGGGAAAAGATGGGAAGCACGGGACGCCAGGCGATGATGGGGCGCATGGAAAGGCTGGGAAAAGCGGGGGCAGCCTGTATGTGTTGGCGGGTAAAGTGATCGGGGCCGCCAACCTGACAGTGATCAGTAATGGGGGCGACGGT
>JAGYJO010000229.1 GCA_018402095.1 bacterium | reverse complement strand
TCGCCGCCACAAAAAAAACAGCCGCAACAGGCAATTGTAGTACCGCTTGGAGCATAAAGTTCCCCAAAGATTTCACCGCACCCTGATAGCGATTGCCCTCAAAGAGCTGGGTATAACGGGGGTCTTTTTCACCAGGCCGAATACGCGTCCACCAGAGAAAGCCGGACAATCGAAACGCCCAAGCAAACACCGCCCCCAACAAAATGCCGTAAGACATTGAAACAGGAAAAACAAGGGCACAGACCACCGCAATAGCGGCAATACCCAGCCCCCAAAACACATCCACAATGCCAGGGTTTCTTGACACCAGATACAAAACCCAAGCCATTCCCATCAAAACAAAAGGCACCCCTATCGGAGCCCACAGCATGTCAATCATCAAATCGATCTCCTAAAAAGGTACGCAGCCCGGACGTCTGAGACAATTTCGACGTCGCACGCAAAATAAATATCCCGATGGCAATATTTCCCAAAAAGGCAAAAGCCAATACCCAAAAAACCTGCCAGGCCACACGACGTTCTTTGTAGAGTGCCCACAGTGCCAATAGCAAAAAGGCCAGGTACGTATCTGCCAAGGTCCCCCAAAACCAAACATCTGCCATCAAGTGCCCATTGTCCAACACGGAGCGCTCAAGACTGGCCATCACGACGAAAAAAGTCATCACCAAGGTATGCAGCGTCCCATAAATATACAGTTTTGTTTTCAATGTCATGATAGTCCTCCCAAATAGGGGCTGTGGCAAAATGTGTCAGGCAAGGATTTCGAGTCAGGAAAACCGGAGTTTACTTCGCGTAAATGAGGACTTTCCTGGCGAGTACTGACGCCGCATGGCGCGTTTTGCTGCAGCCCCAACTCAGTATTAAAGCTTCTACTCAACACCAACTGATGTACCCCCAAGTAACGGGCCGAAAAGGCCGCTTCACAATAGGCAAAGTAGTATCGAAATTTACGAACAAAAGCGACATCAAAGCCAAGCGCCAACGCATCGGTTTCCCGAGAATCCAAGTTGTGCCGCCACAACGCCAAGGTTCGGGCATAATGCGGCCCCAAGTTTTCCAAGTGCTCGAGGACCAATTTACTGTGTTTTTCATTGGCCGCCATCAAGGCCGCAACCGAAGGCAAATGACCTCCTGGAAAAATATGTTTACGAATAAAATCCGTCCCTTTCAAATAACCAGAATAGGCATAATCGGGGTAAGTGATCACCTGCAATACCGCAATACCCGTCGGACCCAACAAAGCCTCCAACTGTGCGAAAAAAGCCCCCAAGTACCGGTGCCCAACCGCTTCCAACATTTCCACACTCACGATACGGTCAAAAGTCCCTGTCACATGTCGAAAGTCTTGCAAACGCACCTCAATACGGTCCGACAGTCCCGCAGCCAACACCTTGGCATCCACCTCTTTTTTTTGTGCCTCAGAAAGGGTAATCGTGGTCACCCGACAACCCGTCACCTGGGCCATACGAATTGCCAAAGCACCCCACCCGCTACCTATTTCCAACACATGATGATGCGGTGCTAGTCGTGCCTTGGCAATGATCATATCTAGCTTACGCAGTTGGGCCTGATCCAAACTCGCATCATGGCTATCAAACACCGCCGAGGAGTACACCTTGTCTTTGTCCAAAAACAAATCATAAAAGGAATTACCCAAGTCATAATGGGCTTGAATATTTTCTTTGCTGTTTTTAACTGTATTTTCGCGTCGCAAATGGCCCAATTTATCTAGAAAAAACTGAAAAAAATGACCGTCTACCATCTCCGTCAACTGGTCTCTGTTTTGGACAAAAAAAGACAACAAGGCCGGCAAATCAGGACTTCCCCAATAACCATCCACGTAAGCCTCTCCAAACCCAATTTCACCCCCAATTGCGACCCGACGGTAAAACCATTGGTGATAAATATGCAACCGCACAGGCACTACCCCGTCATCAGTAGCGCCAAAAAGCCATTCTTTGCCATCGGGTTCGACGACAATCAAGGCGCCTTTTTTCAACCGTCGTAAGACAGCAAACAGACGTTTTTGCACACGTTTTTGAAACCAAGAGAGCGGCATCGTTTCGGCGGCTTGGTCAGGGGCCAATGGGGGGTTTTGCATCGCAGTGAGTCCTTTCAAAAAAACCAATTTTGCAGCTTGAAAATAAATACGGGGCAGGGTCCAAATGGGTAACGCTGTCGCCCGCAGCGTAGACAGCAGCAGAGACCGCGTCGTCATCGGCAACAAAGGCCCCCCAAAGGTGGCCAAGAATACGGATTTCCCGTCCACGCGATAGTCGATAGCGATATGCATGCTAGATGGGGGGGGACTGGGGTCCGCCTCCCCAAAAGAACTATTTTTGCTCGCCTTCGGCG
>JAGYJO010000228.1 GCA_018402095.1 bacterium | reverse complement strand
GCGCCCCAGTGATCACACCCTTGCAGATATCCCCCCTTTGCGCGAAGATATCGGTAATTATTTTCGTAACTAGCTAGCCCCTACGGGATTGAAAGGGCAGAGCCCTTTCAAAACTATCTTCTTGCTCGCCAAAGGCGAGTAAGGGCTGGGTATCAAAGGGCTCCGCCCTTTGGATCTCGTAAGGGGTTAATTCGTTGCACTTTTGTTCATGGAGGCCACCCTATGCGTATCGGAATATGTGACCGTAAAACCGGCGAAACAGACGTTAAACTTGCCCTTAATATAGATGCGCCAGCCAAGGCTTCCATTAATACGGGTGTTGGCTTTTTGGATCACATGCTGACCTTGTTTGCGGTACATGGCATTATGGATTTGTCTGTTAGTGGTGTTGGGGATATCCATGTTGATGCGCACCATATTACGGAAGATATTGGCATCTGTTTGGGTTTGGCGGTTCGTGATGCGTTGGGCGATGCGCGTGGTATTGTGCGGTATGCGTCGGGTGCTTATCCGATGGATGATTCGTTGGTGCAGGTTGCGATTGATGTGAGTGGGCGTCCTTATTTTGCGTTTTCACCCAGTTTGCCAAAAGCAAAAATAGGTCAGTTTGATGCTGAGCTGGTTGAGGAATTCTTCCGTGCTTTCGCGTTTAATGCCAAGTTGAATTTACATATTCGTATTTTGGCTGGGGACAATTTACACCATTTGGCGGAGGCTTGTTTTAAGGGTGTCGGCATTGCTTTGGGTTTGGCCTTGCGTCCTGACTCGCGACGCGAAGGGTCTGTTCCTTCTACCAAAGGCGTTATTTAGGCATTTATTGGCTGCGTTTGGTATAGCCCAGCGCAGTTTTTTTACAAGAGTTCTACACCAAAAGAAAAGTTTCCTGCGATGGTGTTTGCTTGAATGGAGAGTTTCCAGCAGTCAAATAAAAAGCTGGTTTTAATGTTTTGTGTACGGAGCTCTTTTCTCTCTAAATCGTAAAATGCTTCATATCCCCATTCAAGACCTAACCAGGGGATTTCGACTCGGGTACCTATTTCATCTGAAACCATAGCGTACTTTTTCTCGTATTCAAACGGAGACTCACCGTAGGGATTCATGAGTTTTTTGATATAGAAAATGCGTGGCTGTGTATCGAATGCTTTGAAATCCAAATGAAAGGCGCTAAACAATCTCTGCCACGTTTTTCCTGTGCCGTACCAGTTGTTGTTAGAGACCAGTGTGATGCCAAAATTGGTAGATGGTGCTAGGCCATAGACTTTGCCAATGGTGACTTCTAAATGTGTGTTTTGATCTTCGATAAAGGAGTATGCTGGGGTTTCTTCTTTGCCAGATGCCCAACCAACATCCCCGGAGAGTCGCCAGCTGTCGACGAGAGGTGTTTCGTTTACGACAATTTTTGCGAAGGGTAATTGTGTGACACGTGAGTCATTGATGAGTTGGCGGTGAGAAACGCCTAGGTGGAGGCGACTTAGGCTTTTCTCGAGGGGTTCTTGGAAATCATTTAGGATGCTGAATAATGGACTATCTATTTCATCGGAGTCTGTAGCCTCTGGAGCGTCTGTTATATCCGGTGTCTCAGTTTTCTCTTCTGTGAAAATGTCTGTGTAATAAGCGGCCAACCCTTCGAATCCATCCCGACCGACCATATGGGCTTCTAGATGGACTTCAGATGTCTGAGATGTTTCCAGTAGGTGGGTAAATCCGTACAAGAACCCGCCACGTTCGATGTACCAACCCAGGTCTAAAGTGCCTGTTGAGTGTGCATTGAAAAAATACCCTATGCGGTATTTTGCATAGAGGCCTTCTCTGTTGTTTGCGCCTATTTCGGGCATGGCGGAGCTGGATCCAATAATGCTGTAACTCCTAGATCCGTAAATGTAGGTAGGTATCCATAGAGGAAATGGGAGGAATTGGGTATGAATGGTGTTGTTGAATGCAACCATGAATCCGACTTGCGGATAAAAATGAACCAATTCTGAGTGGACTTCGTAGTCCGGTGTGGGTTTGTTGCACGTTGTGAAGGTTAGATTTTTCATAGCCAAACGGGTGTTGTCGATGTCGAGTTCGCTACCGCTAATATGAACGTTTTCGACGGTGGCATGCACATTTTTGATGGTACCGTTGTGATTTTGGAAATTGTAAATCATATTGGATCCCAGCACGCTGGTTTTGTCGTGTTCGTAGGTGAATGGTTTTGGTATTTGTATGTTTTGAGAGACGATATCGAAGATGCTGTGGCTGGTTTTTAGTCTATGTTGGCCACGTATGATTTCGACATTTTGGCTGGCAACGACACTTTTGCTGTTTGTGTCATAGTCGATGTGGTCACCAGAGACGACAATATCCGTGTTGC
>JAGYJO010000227.1 GCA_018402095.1 bacterium | reverse complement strand
TAACGGCTAAAACAGTCATAAGCCCGGTGCTTTGCAATTGTGAGAGTTTGTGTCCCAAATCCGCCATGTTTAACGTGCCGACCATGCCGTATAACAGCCCGATCGCGGATAGGAAAATAGCGGAAGAAAAGAGATTGAGTGTGACATACTTGATGGCACCTTCCATTTGGGCTCTTTCGCCGCCCAGTGTGAGTAGCGCAAATGATGCGAGCAACATGACTTCAAACCAAACGTAGAGATTGAAAATATCGCCAGTCAAAAAGGATCCCGTGACCCCAGCCAATAGCAGATGCATGAGTGGGTAATATCCGAACTTTTCATGTTCACTGGGGGTGGCCCCCAATGAATAAATGGCAATCGCAAAACCAATAATGCCTGCGAGTAGGGTCATGATAGCGGATAGGAGATCGGCAACGATGGTAATCCCAAAAGGTGCAGCCCATCCCCCCATTTGGAGAACGACAAAGCCTTCTGCTTGGACTACAAATAATAGGAAAATGCCAGAGAGTAGCAAGGCGGCAGTGCCGATAACCGCAATGCATCGTTGGTAAAATGTAGATCGCCAAAAAGCAAGAGACAGCGCGCCTGCAATGAGCGGAATAAGAATGGGGAGGAGTACAGTCATGAATCTGTTTCTTTCATTTGATCCAAATCATCGGTTTTGACCACTTCAAAGGCTCTATGGATGAGTACAACGGCGAAGGCCAATACCCCGAAAGAAATGACAATAGCCGTCAAAATGAGGGCCTGTGGTAAGGGGTCTGCAACGGGTATTTGTAGCGTGCTGGCATTTGCAGGAATCAAAGGGGGCGCGCTGCGGCGCATCCCAGGTACGGTAAATATCATGATGTTGGCTGCATTCCCAAGAATCATGAGTCCGATAACCAATTTGACGATAGATCTGCGTAGCATCATATAAATAGCACAGGCAAAAAGAATCCCAATGACATAGGCAAGAAGGCTATCCATTCTGTTCTCCTAGAGATACATCGTTGCGTCTATATTTGGTCATGCATCAATCTCCGAAAGCGAAAGAACAATGGTCAGAATGGTTCCCAGGACAGCAAAATACACGCCGATATCAAATAGCAACACCGTGGATAAGGCTATTTCTGTGCTGTCGTTGATATGGATAATCCACCATTGTGCGGTCAGGAAACTTTTACCATTTAGCAAAGCGGGCACAGAGGATACTATCGCTAGTAACAACCCAAATCCTAACAAATCTCTGGGTGCAAATCTCAAAATACGACGTGTTGACCGTATGCCGTGTGCAAATAAATATAAAACAAAAGCGCCTGCAGCGACCATTCCTGCAATAAATCCGCCGCCAGGATCATTGTGGCCACGCAATAATAAAAAGATAGAGAAAAGTAATTGCAAGGGAAGCAAAAACAACGCCGCTGTGTGCAAAATAACGGTGTTGGACTTGACCTGTTTTCGTTTACTCATGATGGGACCCTCTGAGTTTCAACATAGATAAGACGCCCAATGCGACAATGGCGAATACAAAGATTTCACCCAATGTGTCCAAGGCACGAAAATCTACAATGATGACGTTGACGATATTGCGGCCGTGGGCCAAGAGATAACTGTTTTGAATATAAAATTCTGAAATAGATGGGAAAAACTGAACATCAATGGCCGCCAATGTGAGTAGTGTCATGAGTGTTCCGAAAGCTATGGCGACGATGATATCTCGTAGAACCTCTAACTTGGATGAGAAGTGGGAGAATCCCGGTAGTCGAAATAAAACGAGTACCAATAAAATAACGGTGAGGGTTTCGACTAAGATTTGTGTGATACCCAAGTCTGGAGCACTAAACATGACAAAGATCAAAGAGACGGTAAAGCCAACGACACCCATGGCCGCTACAGCACCAAGTCGGGATCGGGTACTAATGACATAAAGCGACGCAATGACCATTAACGCGGCGATAAACCATTCATAAAAATAGATATCTTTGACGTCTAAATGGAGGTGAATGCCGTACTTGCTCAGTAATGTGTAACCAACCAGTCCCACTGTAGAGAGTACCAAGATAATGAGGTAGATACCTGTTTTTCCATTTTGCAACAGGTGTGTTTGCCATCTAGAGACACGGGTCAGTGTATCCATGAACCAATAGTAACCGGCCTCTGGTCCCAAACGGCTCAGTTGATGCACTGTTGCTGCGATGGGTTTTCGGTTTTTTGACCAGAGACTGAAAAAAAGAATGCCGCCTAAGAGACTGATTGCTGATAATCCTAGAGGGACGTTAAATCCATGCCACAGGCCCAGATGAACGTGTTGTACGGTGCCTAAAATAGCGGTGCCTGCACTAGAAATAAGTGGGGAAATCAGGGCTGGAAAAACCCCGAATAG
>JAGYJO010000226.1 GCA_018402095.1 bacterium | reverse complement strand
AACTGGATGAATTTCAAAGCCGTCGTCCTATCAATGTCATTAAGGCCAACCGCCCTATCCTCATTTTGGATGAGCCCCAAAAAATGGAAGGCACCAAGACACTGGACTCCCTCAAGGAATTTCATCCCCTGTTTATTATGCGCTATTCGGCCACACATAAAACCGAGTACAACAAGGTTCACCGGCTCGACGCACTGGATGCCTACAACCAGAAGCTGGTAAAGAAAATTGCCGTACGGGGTATCTCCGTAAAGGGGCTATCCGGCACCAATGCCTACCTCTACCTCGAATCAATCCAAGTGTCCAAGCAATCACCTATTGCGAGAATTGAGATGGAAATCAAGCAGAACAAAGGGATTAAACGGATAATTCGCCAACTCAAAAAAGGAGATAATCTTTATGATATCTCTGGTGAGCTGGATCAATACAAGGACTTTGTGGTCTCTGATATCAATGCGATTATGGATACCATTGAATTCACAAACGGGCATCAGCTACAGGCCGGAGAAGCCACTGGTGATGTGAACGAAAACGCGTTAAGACGTATTCAGATTCGGGAAGCCATTAAAGCCCACTTTGAAAAGGAGGATGTTCTTTTCCGTCAGGGTATCAAAGTTTTGACGCTCTTCTTCATTGATGAAGTTGCCAAGTATAGGGTTTACACCGATTCTGGAGAGGAAGGCGGCGAATACGCCCAAATATTTAAAGAAGAATACACATCTGCATTAAACGAATGTAGTCAGGACCTGTTTATGCACGAAGGGTACAAGCAGTATCTGGACAGCATTCCGGTGGATCGCACCCATAATGGTTATTTTTCCATCGACAAAAAAAGCAAACGGATGGTTGATCCTGTCACCGGCAAAAAATCAACGGAGGCCGATGATGTTGATGCCTATGACTTGATTTTGAAAGACAAAGAACGGCTACTTTCTTTCGCCGAGCCAACCCGCTTTATCTTTTCGCACTCTGCCCTTCGTGAAGGGTGGGACAACCCCAATGTGTTTGTCATTTGTACACTGAAGCATAGCGACAATACCATTTCTCGTAGGCAGGAAGTGGGTCGCGGACTTCGACTCTCAGTCAACCAATTCGGTGATCGGCAGGACAATCCGGCAACCGTGCATCAGACAAATGTCCTCACGGTAGTCGCCAGCGAAAGCTATAAAGATTTTGTTACCGCGCTACAAAGAGATATCAGCGAGTCCCTCTCTGAACGGCCACGAAGGGCTGACGAAGTCTATTTTACTGGCAAGATTATGCATGTTGCTGGCGAGATGGTTGAGGTGACGCCTCAGATGTCCAAGCTGATTTACCGGTACCTGGTGAAAAATGATTATACCGATGAAAAAGACCATATTGCGCAGGCGTATCATGATGCGGTTAAGAACGAAACATTTGCACCACTGCCTGAAGACCTTCAGCCATACAAAGAACAGATTTTTCAGCTAATAGAAAGCGTCTACAGTGATGCCAAGCTACCACAGATAGAAAATGATCGTGGTGCAAAGACAAATGAATTAAATAGCAACTTTGAAAAGAAAGAATTCAAAGAGCTCTGGAGCAGAATTAATCGCAAGGCTGTATACAGCGTTCATTTTGACAGTGCTGAGTTGGTAAAACATTGTATCCAGACACTGAACCAAGAGCTACGGGTTACACATCTTCAATACACCATTCACAGAGGTGAGCAGGCTGAAGAAATCAGTTATGACCAAATAAAATCTGGCGATAGCTTCAATCTGAAGGAGACATCGACCGAGCACAACTCCCACTCCGCACACGCGGCAGTGCCGTACGACCTGATTGGCAAAATAGCTGAAAATGTACAGTTGACTCGAAAAACCGTCGCTGAAATTTTATCGGGCATTGAAAAATCCGTATTTTCTCAGTTTAAGACGAACCCGGAAAATTTCATTGCTGAAGCCACACGGCTGATTCAGGAACAGAAGGCGACTGTTGTTGTCGAACACCTGAGCTACGATGCGGTAACAGAGACGCATAACATCGACATCTTCACCGATGGTCAAAGTAAACAGGATTTTAGCAAAGCAGGAGATCCCCTCAAACGCCATATTTATGATTACGTCATAACCGACTCCAAAAACGAACGCCGCTTTGCCCAGGAGCTTGATGCCAGTTCGGAAGTGGTCGTATACGCCAAACTACCACGCGGATTTTCAATACCAACACCGGTTGGGGATTACAATCCAGACTGGGCCATCTCGTTTAAAGAAGGCCTTGTTAAGCATGTCTATTTTGTCGCAGAAACCAAAGGCTCCATGTCCAGCATGGAACTCCGTGAGATTGAAAAGACAAAGATAGAATGTGCCCGCAAATTTTTTGATGAAATCAACCGCAAGATCGACCCTGAAAATGTAAAGTACGACGTGGTGGATAGCTT
>JAGYJO010000225.1 GCA_018402095.1 bacterium | reverse complement strand
ACCCCAATCAAGATAATTTGTTGCAACACAAACACATCTAGAACCTTCAAAACAGGATGTGTATCTGCTGGCCAAAAAGCAGACAAATCAACGTCCTCACGAAGGGCCAAAACAGCATAAGCACCAGAAGGCAACACAACACCCAATCCCACACGTGGCATGACTGTAGGTAAAACAGTCAAAATATCGGCATAAGTTGCTACTGGCGTCACATCAAAATAGGTCTCTAATTTTGATGTAAACGAAGCCTCCTCAAAACCGGCCAAATCCACACAAACCCGATGCGTTGGATAAATCGTCAAACCTTCACTATGCAAATTGGCCGCAAAAATCAACCCATATTCAGATTCAGCATTCTCCACTGAACCCTTGTCACGACAATAATCACGATAATGCAATGCTGTCGTATATCTGTGATGACCATCAGCAATAAGCAACTTTCTATCCGTCATAAATGCTTGGATTTGAGCTACAACCGCCGCATCCGTCAAACGCCACATCCGCACACGGTCATCTCCATAGGCGGTATCCAAAAGCGCTGGCGTCTCCATAATAGATGCAACCAAGCCCTCCACCACATTTTGAGGATCATCAAAAAGAGTAAATACTTGACTCAAAGAAGACGTCGTCGCCTTCATCAATTCCAAACGATCCGTGATAGGACCTGGCAATGTTTTTTCGTGAGGCAAAACAACAGCATCTTCGAAAGGATGCAATTTCACCATGCCGATCACACCAATCAAGGTTTTGATCGTCCCATCAACGGTTGGATAAGTATGACCATAAACGTAATAACCAGGGACTTCGTCTTGCACCAAAACCTGTTCGGCTAGCCATTTTTTCATCACCGCGGCTGCTCGTGTATAGCGATTATCCGTATCTGTATCGGTTGTGTGTTTCGGTCCAAAATCCAGATTGACCATATTATTTGGACTGGCTGCCATCAACGCCGCCTGTTTTTCTGGAGAAATAACATCATAAGGTGGGGACAAAACAAGCTCAGGATCAGGGAGTGTTTCAAAACGATAACGAAGGCCACAAAAAGGCAAAAAATGTAATGTATTCATAGATACTGAGTGTATCAAACCCCCTAACAAGGGACAACGGGGGATCCGACACCCCATTGAGATCAAGGCTTGCATCATGATAAATACATAGGTACAATCAAGCCTGCTTTTTATGGTGGATGTAGCTCAGTTGGTAGAGCACCAGGTTGTGGTCCTGGTGGTCGTGGGTTCGAGCCCCATCGTTCACCCCATTTATATATGCCTTCACACTTTTTATTATTGACGCTTGTTGTGATTGCAACACTTCTCAGCATTGGCCTGGGTGTTGCCTTGGCTTTTTTATTGTTTTTACGCCCTAAGGCTAAGCAAACAACACCCCTGACGTCGATACAACAAGACCCCAATTTATTTGCGCAACTCACGCAATCTGTTGATCAATCTCTCACGCCTTCTTTACATATGCTCCACGGCCGCTTGGACCGCATACAGACATGGTTGGGAGAGCTGCAAACAACCTCTCGCGGTATTGACGACGTCAAACAACTACTCACACACACCAAACACAGAGGTACCAGTGGTGAGATATCACTGCAAACCATACTCAGAGACATGTTGCCCGCAGAACAAGTTCACCTACAAGCTAAAATCATCCCAGGAGAAGATCTCATTGTCGACGCCGCTATCCGCGTCATGCACCAAGATGGCAAAGCTGTTTGGCTCCCGATTGATGCAAAATTCCCAAACATTACAGAACAAGAACGATCACAACGCATCCGACGGCTCAGCAGCACCTTACGACAAAACGCCAAATCCATCTCCCAAAAATACATCAGACCGCCAGAAACCATGGATTTCGCCATCTTATTTTTGCCAAGCGAATCCCTTTTCATGGAAGCCCTCGACATTGACGGACTACCACAACAGTTATTCCAAGAATTCCATATTTATTTGGCAGGACCAACAACCTTGTCCGCACTCATCACCACGGTGTTACTGGGCATACAGGCCGGAACCTTATCCCAAAGCACACATCTCATTACCCATCTCTTGAAAGAATGTCAAAAAGAACTCCATACAATCGAATCGCTTTTGCAAAATGGACAAACACGGTTCCAACAATTGGCAGGCATTTTTGATACCTCGATACGAAAAACAGCCCAGTTATCACAAAAACTTGCCCGTGGGTTGGGAGATAGTCAAAGGTAATTCAGTGAATACACTCACCCACACGCTACTCACGCTAACCCGGTGGTTTCTCCCACAAAGATGCCTCGAATGCCAAAGCATTTCAGAGCAACGCTATTGCGATAACTGTCTTTCAACCATCGCGCTTCATGCAGAGACACATCTATCCAATTCTGGCATTACCATCACATCACTAGCCCCTTATAGCAAAACACTCAAAAAGCTATTA
>JAGYJO010000224.1 GCA_018402095.1 bacterium | reverse complement strand
ACCGACATTGACCGTGCCATCTGCGATTACAATAGACAAAATACCGTCTTGTTCTGCAGCAAGGTCCAACGTTGCTTTTTCTGTTTCTAAGGCAACAATAGGTTCATCTCTTTTGACGAAATCGCCATCATTTTTGTACCAATTGGCAATGTCTGCTTCGGTCACCGATTCGCCAGCTGCGGGAACAATTATATTAATGCTCATAAGGACTCCTTTTACTCGAATACGGCCTGAATTAATTCAGCCTGTACTTTTTCGTGACGTTTTTGACTACCGGTAGCAGGACTTGCACTTTCTTTTCTGGACACAAGACGTAGGTTCCAATCTGGCAGAAAACGTAAAATATGTGCCCAAGATCCTTGATTAGAAGGTTCTTCCTGTGCCCAAACCCATGCGCTTGCATTGCTGTAGGTTTTTTTGATCTCGTTAAGTTGCCCTTGTGGTAATGGGTATAATTGCTCCAGTCGAATGATCGCAACCTCATGTTGTCCTAGCGCTTCTCGTTTGGCTTCCAGTTCGTAATAAATTTTACCTGTGCAAAGAACGACTTTGCTTATTTTCTTTGGATCAGCACTGTTGATAATGACTTCTTGGAAGTTTCCGTCTGTTAGCTCATTGACTTGAGAAACGACTTTGGGGTGTCTGAAGAGACTTTTTGGAGACATGACTACCAGTGGTTTTCTGTAAGGATTGTGCACCTGACGACGCAAAAGATGGAAGAAGTTTGCTGGTGTTGTGACATTGGCAACGATCATGTTCTCTTGGGCACATAGCTGCAAGAAACGCTCGAGTCTGGCACTGGAATGTTCTGGGCCTTGTCCTTCATGTCCGTGAGGCAATAGCAACGTGAGCCCACTGATCCGCTCCCATTTTGTTTCTGAAGAAGATAAAAATTGGTCAATTACGATCTGGGCCCCGTTGGCAAAATCACCGAACTGAGCTTCCCAAATCACGAGTGAGTGGGGACTTGCTAATGAGTACCCATATTCAAATCCCATACACCCATATTCAGATAGCAGTGTGTTGTAAACGGTGAAGGCTGCTTGGTCTGATTGAATATGGTTGAGGGGTGTATATAGGGCCTCTGTTTCGGCATCACGTATAACGGCATGTCTGTGGGAAAAAGTTCCGCGTTGGGCATCCTGTCCGGCCAAACGTACTGGGTGTTGCTCTTGCAAAAGGGTTCCATATGCCAGTAGTTCTGCCATGGCCCAGTCGACATGTCCGTCTTTGAAAAATTGGCGACGGTTGTCGATGATTTTTTTCATTTTCCCGTAGAGACTGAAGTCTTCTGGTGTTGTAGCAATGGCGGAAGCGACGACGTTTAATTTCTCAAGAGAAACACCTGTCGGAATGGATTTCTCAAAATCAGCCAATGTGGCAGCTCTGTAACCTTTCCAATGACTTTGGAATGCGATTTCTGCAGGTTTGATTTTATTCTTTTTAGCGTAATCCAACCGTTCTTGTAGTTTGTTTTGGAATGAAGACACAAACGCTTCAGCTTCGGCGCTGGTGATGACTTTGTCTTCGGTCAGTTTTTCCAAATAAATTTTGTATAGGTTGGGGTGTTTTTCGATAGTTTTGTAAAGAACGGGTTGTGTGAAGCGGGGTTCATCACCTTCGTTGTGCCCATGTCGACGGTAACCGAGAATATCAATGTAGACATCGATACCAAAGACTTGTCTGATTTGAAGGGCCATATGAATCACTTGTACAACGGCTTCAGGGTTGTCCGCATTGACGTGGAAAACGGGGCACTCTGTTATTTTGGCAATGTCGGTGCAATATACACTGGAACGGGCTTCTAGATAGTTGGTTGTAAATCCGACTTGGTTATTGAGAACAATGTGCAAGGCACCACCAACACTGAATCCGTCGAGATTGGCCATGTTGGCAATTTCATAGTTGATCCCTTGTCCAGAAATGGCAGAGTCGCCATGAATGATAACTGGGAGTACTTTTGTGTTGTCATTATTGTAACGCTCTGATTTTTTAGCGTAACTGACACCTTGTAAAACAGCACCAACTGTTTCCAAGTGAGACGGGTTGAATAGCATGCTGAGGTGCATTTTGCCACCGGATGGGGTGATGACATCTGCTGATTTTCCCAGGTGATATTTGACATCGCCACCTTGTACGAAAGCCTCTGGGGCAACGTTTTCATCAAATTCGGCAAAAACGGTTTCGTAGGACTTTTCAAAGATATTGACCAATACGTTGAGTCGGCCACGGTGTGCCATCCCAACCACGATTTCTTCGGCACCCAATCGTGAGGATTCTTGAATACAAGCGTCCAAAGCGGGAATAAATGCTTCGAGACCTTCTAGTGAAAAACGTTTTTTACCCACATATTTTGTTTGTAGGAAGCTTTCAAAGAAAACAGCTTGGTGTGTTTTTTTGAGAATATGAAGTTTTTCTTCTTTGCTGAA
>JAGYJO010000223.1 GCA_018402095.1 bacterium | reverse complement strand
CACGTTAGTGTGTGTTTTTTCATGCTCGCCTCCGGCGAGCTTGTTGGGGGTATTGAAAGGGCTTCGCCCTTTCGATCCCGATTTTCTAAAACGGGCGTTGAGGTCTCTCGAAGGGTGGTCCCTGAGCGTAATCGAAGGGTGCTATTCACATCTATAGTGACTATTTTTGTTTGGAAAGACGGCAACTGATTGAGGATGTCGCCATTGGCATCTATTGCGACACTACTCCCATCAAAAATCAAATCGTCGTGAGCGCCCACTTGGTTGACCATGATAACGGGGCAATTGTACCGAGATGCGATGTTGGAAAAATGCTGCTGTCGTGTTGCGGCTTTCCCTATTTCATAAGGAGAGGCCATCATCACGATCAAGAGATCAATACCCAAAGCCATGGTTTCAACGAGGGGATCTGTCTCATAGCGATCGGATTCATTTTCAGCCCATGCATCTTCACAAATGAGCACACCTACTTTGGAAAGAGGGCTATCCACGACTGGAACAGCAGACACCGATTCCGAAAAATTCGGAAAACCAAGCAGTGAAGGAGACACCAATGACAGAGTCCCTAGTGGCCAATACGAGGCGGGATTTGAGGACGCTTCAAAGTAGCGTCTGTCATCAAAAACATCATAATGGGGCAACAATCTTTTGTGTTGCACATAGCACATATCCCCGAGATAGAGCCCCAAGGCGCTATTGGTAAACCGTTGTGTCTCAGGCATCCACAGCGGCGCACCGATCACCATGCGAATATTTTTAGCGTGAGACAATACCACTATTTTTTCGAGCGCTTGATCTATTTTTGATCGAAAATCCGGGAAGAACAACATGTCTCGCGGAGAGTAACCGGTGAGAACCAATTCTGGAAAAACAATCAACTCAGAGCCATCCGAAATAGCCTGATCCACCGCCTCAGTAATGAGGGCAAAGTTACCATCGATATCTCCCAAACGGGGATTTATTTGTGCCAATGTAACGCGCATGTGAACCGAGGATTGTACAGAACTCCAATCCTCGGTTCCAGGGTTTTGTTGAAAAGATGGCAATCAGGATCTCGCATTTCATTTTATGGGCGAGCCATGTTACATTTCAGACACTATGACTAGAGACACACACAACTACCAAGACTACGCTATGCAAGACGACGAAATCGATCTAATTGAACTTTTCAAAACCATCATGGCCGGGTGGAAAATCTGGGTATCCACCACCATCGTCGCCATCATCTCCGCCTTTATCTACAATATATACGCACCACCCTTATATGAAGCATCGATGAGCTTTTTCATCCCAGCGAGCAACAGTGGCAGCAGTGCACTACGCAGCTACGCCGCACTCTTGGGCAGCAGCACACCCTCGAATATCGAAGACCAACTCCTCGCCATAGCGGAAAGCCAACGTATCCGACTCTCAGTCACAGAACGCATCGCACAGCAGTACCCCGAGCCTTTTCAAGTGTTCGAAAACAACTACGAAAAAAAACAAGAAAAGAAACTCGCACCTGAATTACGACTACGCACCTTTGCCAGTAGCGTTCTCAAGCTGGAAAAAACATTCAATGCCAGCAAAAGTAAAACAGGGCTATTCCAACTCAAGTATGAATATAGAGACCCAGCCCTCGCAAAATCCGTGGTAGAAACCTATCTCTCCAATCTCTCTGAGATCTACCAAGAACTCGAACTCAGCTCCGAGAGAGAAATCATCAAAGTTTTGGATGCACCTCAGGTCAGCAGCCAGCCCGTGAAACCAAAAAAAGCGCTCAACCTTGCCCTCGCGTTGGTGGGTGGTGGTGGCATCGGTGTCTTGATCGTACTGGTCCGTATGGGTTTTACCAACAGCAAAGAGAACGAAGGGAAGTAAATCCCCTCCCTGATTCCTCTCCCCCCCACTGTCGAATGGTTTTTGTAGGGGCGCAACTCATTGCGCCCCTACAAAATGGTTAGTAAGCATGTCCTAGATGGGGATGCAGGGGGCGGAGCCCCCGAAAAAACACCTTTCGCTCAGCTTTGCTGAGCGAAAGGGATGGGTTTAAAAAGGACTATCACCCTTTTGATCCCATTAAGGCCCCTGGCGTAGGAAACCGTTACCATAGTTAAAATGTCTGGTATGTCAAAAAAAGCCATCCTCTGATATAAAAGCATTATGTCAAAATACATCAATCCCTTCACCGACTTTGGATTCAAACGCATTTTTGGCGAAGAGTTCAACAAAGACCTTCTCATTGACTTCCTCAATGAAATCCTGAGAGAAGAAGAAGGTACCATTACCAACATCACCTACATGACCCCAGAGCAACTGGGCATCACCGCCGCCGAACGACGTGCCGTTTTCGATATCTACTGCGAAAATGAGCGTGGTGAAAAGTTCATCGTTGAGATGCAAAAAGCCAAGCAAAAATATTTCAAAGACCGCAGCGTCTACTATTCGTCGTTTCC
>JAGYJO010000222.1 GCA_018402095.1 bacterium | reverse complement strand
ATCCACTTGGGTGAGCCGCTGAACGCGCTACCCTTGATTATTTTCAACTACGCAACAAGTCCCTATGCCGACTGGCAGAGCATCGCATGGGGTGCTTCCTTACTACTTATAATCATGACATTGGGATTAAGTCTTTTGACAAAGGTGTTGATACGCAAATGAACAGTAATATTTTAGACATTCATGGCCTGAACGTATTTATAGGCCAACATCAGATTCTCAAAAACATTAACCTTTCTTTTAACAGCAAAAAGATCACCACCATTATGGGGCCATCCGGTTGCGGGAAAACAACGCTCATTCGCTCGATAAACCGTCTGCATGAGCTCATTCCAGACACACGGGTTGACGGTAGCATCGAATTATTTGGTGCAGATATCTACAAAATGAATCCCATTCAAGTACGCAGAGAGATAGGAATGGTTTTCCAAAGACCCAACCCCTTTCCAACCATGAGCATATTTGAAAACGTGATCGCCGGTTACAAACTCAACGGCATTCGCCTGAGCAAACAAGAAAAAGAAGAACTTGTCGAAACCTCACTCAAAAAAGTCGGCCTCTGGGACGAAGTCAAAAATGGGCTACACCGAAGAGGCATGTTTTTGTCAGGTGGCCAACAACAGCGACTCTGCATTGCCCGTGCATTGGCTATGAATCCACGGGTTCTTTTGTTGGATGAACCAACATCCGCATTGGACCCAAAATCAACCACGCACATTGAAGATTTGATCGTAGAACTCAAAGAAACAGTCACAATCGTGATGGTCACCCACAATATCGGACAAGCATCGCGGGTATCAGACTACAGCGTTTTCCTATACATGGGCGAACTGATCGAATACGGTACGACAGAGAAGTTATTCACCGTCCCCGAAGATAAACGCACAGAAGAATACCTCTCAAGAAAGTTTGGCTAACCATGCTGCAACGCTATACATTTAAAACTTGGTGCATTGTTTTGGTCTTCTTTGTCATGGGTGTTAGCATTCCATTGGGCCTCACTGTCATCAGAAGCAGTATCCAAAAAACCACAACAGATATCGTCCATAAACAAGCCCCCATACTCATAGCACTGGGAGAAAGCATTCTTCAGACCTCAAACACCACGCCATTCTCAAAAGTCGCAGCACCTGCCGATACAGGCGACACACGAACAACACTCCGTATCACAGTCCTAGACGCAAAGAGTCAGGTTCTCTTTGATTCCCAGTTCAAAGGCCTGTCTGCACACGAAGATAGACCAGAAATCAAAAAAGCGCTTTCAGGCGATATTGGGGAGGCACGTCGATTTAGTAAAACCAGTAAAGACGAACTTTATTATGTCGCATTTCCTATTAAAACTGAAAATGGGGTTATTGGCGTCTCGCGAATTGCCATCCCCTCACAAACACTAAAATCAGTAGAGGCGCAGATCATTAGAGACAAAATGCCATTATTTTTCAGCTTCTTCCTAGGTTTTTTCACATTGGTTGCCGGGCTCTACTTGGTAAACAAACGAAATATGCAGGAAGTTGTCAGTGCCCTCAGAGAAAAAAACCCAGAAAAGCTCAGCTACGATAGCCTTGGAACACCACAAACAGAAATAAAAGAAGCATGTATGGCATTAACGGAAAAACTGGCAACCGAGCTTAGCCAAAAAGAATCGGCATTAGAAGAAAAAAAAGCCATCCTGGATCACCTCACAGAAAGAGTCCTTCTCGTCGCACAAAACGATGAAATTTTACATCTTAATCCGGCCGCAAAACACTTGTTTTCTGTATCACAAAACCATTCCTTGTATGTCAATCAAGCTTGCAGGAATTCACTCTTTCTAGACACTGTCCGGGAAACACTGAAAAACCGTGTCGTAACAAACAAACGGATTTTATTTCATAGCCCCAGTGGGCCCATGTATTTGGCCGTTACAGGGGTCCCGGTTTTGCTAAACAAACAAATACACGCACTCATGCTACTCGCAACACCCACCTACACGTGGATGCCCACATACACAAAGTTGGTCCAACTCTGGATTGAAAAGAAAACCAAAGCCCCACAAACAGAAAGCTGGCTACAACTCTTAAACGATACACACACCAAACTATGTAAAGGCATCGTCAGTTTGCAAGAAATACAAGCTGAAACAATTGCAAACACCGCAAAAAAGCACGCCCTAGAAATAGAGATGAAAACGGCTATTAAAGGAACCTATCTACTTGAACCCACGTTCTTATTCACAATATTCATTGCGATCAAGCTCTGTTACTATCACACACAGATCCGCCTATCAGAAACAAACAAAGAACTTGTCATTGACTGTCAACTTGGCAGAAATGATTCAGGCGAAAAAGCACCCGTATTAGATGAACAAACACGAAAATTCATTGAAGAATTGGTTATTTATTTTCAAGCAGAAATTCAGCATACCCCCACGGGATTCCTAATCACACTTACAGAAAGGTAATACATATGGG
>JAGYJO010000221.1 GCA_018402095.1 bacterium | reverse complement strand
GGATTGCGATCAATCTCATCATATAAAAGAGCAGCTTTTTCTTTGTTCTGCTTTTCCAGTACCGTTAGACCACCCAATGACTTTATCCACTCCGTGACCAAGGCGATCATATAGATGCCAAAGGTCGGGGGTGTGTTGTACAAAGAGTTTTCCGCGACCTGTGTGCGGTATTGGAGCATTGTTGGGAGTGATACGGACGCACGTTCCACAAGATCCTTACGGATAATAACCAAGGTTACCCCAGAAGGTCCAATGTTTTTCTGAGCGCCGGCGTAGATGACGCCAAATTTGGAGATATCCAAAGGACGACACAAAATGTCTGAAGACATGTCGACCACCAATGGCACATCGCCTGTTTCTGGGAATTCGGCCCATTGGGTGCCAAAAATCGTGTTGTTGGAGGTCAGGTGCACGTAGCTGGCGTCGGGGTTTAGTGTGGCTTTTTTCCAATCAGGAATGTAGGAGAAGTTTTTGTCTTCGCTTGTAGATACAACCGTGTAGGGTGTTCCTTTTTTGAGCTCTGCAATGGCCTTTTTGCTCCACACACCGGTATTGAAAACATCGACAGGCTTGTTTGGTAAAGCGAGGTTCATAGGCAACATGGAGAATTGAAAACTGGCGCCACCTTGTAGGAAAAGTACCGCGTAGTCTTCTGGAACGTTGAGTAGTTCACGAATGCCGTCTTCTGCTCTTTTGATCACAGACAAAAAGGCCTTGGATCTGTGGCTGAGTTCCATGACGGACATGCCTGTCCCTTCGAAATTGAGCAATTCAGCCTGTGCTTTTTCTAGTACAGGTAGGGGGAGTACGGCGGGTCCGGCATTAAAATTATGTGCGCGTGTCATTGATGAATGCCTCCTAATTTGGCAGTGGAATAGAGCTATCTATTGTAAGAAAAAAAGAATCTTGCGTACAGAAGAATTATGGGTGCTTGCTTTTTAGCTGATCCGTGTGGTTTGGCTGTTCTTTCTTTGTTTCGATAAAAGTATTACGTTGACTGATTGGTCTGCTTGGTATTTTTTTTTAGTCTAAATTAAAGCAGGGAGTTTTATTTGTATGAAAATTCAAAAAATTGTTATGTCCGTTCTTTTGGTAGGTGTTTTGGCGTTGAGTGGTTGTGCTGGGCGTTTGTTGAAGTTGGATCCGAGTTATTTAGGTTCATCCAAGAAAATTGTCATTATGTGGTCCGAATCACAGCCACATCCTGTTTATATTCGAGAAGGGCAAGGCCTTTTGGATGCGGTGGTTAGTGAGGTCACCAAAGCCCCATTTGTGAAAAATATAGAATCTTTTGATCTGACGCCGGTGGTTGCCGGTGAGTTTGCCCGTTTGTGGAAGCCTCTTTTGGATAAAAAATCTATTTCCTATCACTTTCTTCCTGAGTCTGTGGATTTGGAGATGTATAAAGCGGATCATCAAGACGCCAATGACTTTTCATCTGAAGTCAAATTGATTCCAGGCGTGGGAAATGCTGATTACGTTGTTCTTCTTCAGGTTTTGAAATTTAACGTTCATCATAGCCATGCCCTTTTAGGGGTCATAGCGACAGCTGCACCCGCTGTGAAATTCAATTATCGGTTGGTGGTTATTCGTACATCTGATAATCAAATGATCGCCGAAGGTTTTGGTGATAAATCAGTCTCTATGAAAGAAGGCTGGGAGAAAGGTCCTGAGTATCTGGGTATTTATGAAGCGATGGTGACTGCTTTTTCTGAAGGTATGACGGATATTTATACGAAAGTCATAGGGAAATAATGGTGTCGTATCCAATAAATCGACTTGTCTTGGCCTTTGCGATAGTTGCGTTATTTAACGGGTCTCTTTTTGCGCTCTCGGAATCGGCGACCCCGACCAGTGATCCGTACTGGAAAAAATATGTAAAGACAGCGCAAGAAACGACGGCGAAAGTAACCAATCAAAATCCCGATCGTAATGGGGTTCGTTTTAATTTGGGTATACGGGATTTTACAGAACCGTTGGGATTGGCTATTCCATTTTTTGAGCTTGGATATATTCGGCAACAATCCGATGTTGAATATCATGTTGAGGCGCAACTGGGACTTGCACGATCAAAAATGAGAAATAACAAGTTCTATTATTTTTTTGATTCGGCAAACAACCTATATCTTTTTTATAATGCGACTATGTTTTCTTTTGGTGGCGGTGTTGACTGGCGCTTGAAAGACTTTAATATGGGCCTGAATGGATCTTATTTTATTTTGAGTGATAGCAGTTATTTGGTGTCTTTATCCGGACTCTCTGTTGGCGCGAAAATTTCAAGACCTTTTACGCTTAATGATACATTCATATTGTCGCCTTACTTTGGTGTTGATTACAACTTTATGAGGGGGCTCTCTTTGGCCGGTGAAGGGTATAGACTTTCTGGAATAGATGGGATTGGTTATTCTCTAGGCATTCATATAACGTCTTTTTTCTGAGTAAGTATTCCCCATTCTGTAG
>JAGYJO010000220.1 GCA_018402095.1 bacterium | reverse complement strand
GAGTGGTATCCCGCTCCAGGTTTTGAGTGGGGAGTCTGTTAAGGCCTCTTTCCAAGTGATTTGGTTGTCACGATTCCGTGTGTATCTGGGTGCTTTTGTTCCTTCCATTTGGAGATAGAGCCAAGGTCCCAATTTTTGGGGTAAGCGCATCACCAGTATCCAGAACATGCGAGACAGTGTGTTTGTTTTTTGTTTTGACTGCGCGTGTTTGGGGAGCCGAAACCGCCCTGTTTTGTTTTCTGTGATCGCACGTGAGAGTGTGTTTAGCAGCGCGTGAATACTGATGGCGTATTGGCCTTGGTGTGTTTTGGTGAGCCAAAGAGGATATTTGGCTAGCCGGTACCGTGCTGTTTCTGTGAGGCTTCCTTGTGACAGAATAGGCCCGGATTGTAGCCAGAAGATAGCGAGTAGGCCGTCTTGGCTGCGGAGTATATTTTTTAAAGGCGTCATGTCTGGCGCCAAGGCGGATAGCCAGACGAGGTGTTGCACCTTCATTTTTTTTGCACTTTGTAAGATTTGTAAGGCGATTGGGAGTATTTCTTTGGGCTGTATAGTGTCTGCTGTACGTATACAGACGATGATGTGAGAGATGCCACGCATGGCATTGCACAAGTCGTCGCCAGACAAGGCATCTCCTGTGATAATCTGTGCGTTTGGCAGCCATGCCTTGGCCATGTGTGGGCGTCGTGTCATGACACGAATAGAGTGCCCCTCCTGGTGTAGGCGATGGGCGATGCGTTGGCCGACGTAACCTGTTCCCCCTAGGACGAGAATGGTTTTAGTGGTTTTTAGCATGGCCTAAAACCACTAAAACAGATTGCGGACACAAAAGGCTTTGCTAAATCGCGCAGAAATCGAGTGCCGTTTTGACTTCACGAATATCTTCCCACGTTAACCATTTGGGGCTGCCTTTTTCTCGAGAGGCGTGACGCAGGAGAAATGATGGGTGGAACATGGACATAATGTAGAGGGGTTCTGACATGTAATCGACCTGGGCCTTGTACCATTGTCCCCGAACCTTACTGATGGGTGTCATCTCTTCCAGAATGGTCTTCAAAGAAGGGGCACCCAATAAAACGAGTACTCTGGGTTGCACCAGTTGTATCTGGCGAATGAGATAGGGCTTGCAAGCGGCTATTTCGGCACTGAGAGGTGTTCTATTTTCAGGGGGTCTGCATTTGACGGTGTTGGTGATGTAAACCTCTGTGTCTCGTTGGATGCCGGCGGACTCTAGAATTTTGGTGAGCAGTTGGCCTGCACGTCCGATGAACGGGACACCGTTGAGGTCTTCTTGTTCGCCGGGGCCTTCTCCAATAATCATGAAGTTGCAAGGCACTGGCCCTGACCCAACGACGACCTGGGTTCTGGTTTCGGACAACACGCAGCCTGTACATGACTGACATGTTGTTTTGAGTTGGTCGTAGTTTAGGTCGTTGTAAGCTGTTTTTTCGTTGAAATCAATCATGGAAGCGCATGCTGAGATCCAGTGCGACAACAGAGTGGGTGAGCGCACCCACGGAAATCCGCTGAATAGGGAGGCCTCTGTATTGTAGAATTGTACTCAAGGTCACATTGCCACTGACCTCCACGGGAATAGAGATCCCTCTTTTTTTCAAAATATGTGAGGCTTTACCGATGTCCAGAATGGAGAAGTTGTCTAGCATGACAATGTCGACGAGTTCCAAGGGGAATGTTTCTACTTGTTCCAACGTTTCGACTTCAATTTCTATTTTTTTATCGGGAAATTTTTGTCTGCATTCTTTCAAGAGTTGTGCCAATTGCTCGAAGCGTTGTGTTTCTTTGAGATGAGAGAGGTGGTTTTCTTTGATGAGGACCATGTCAGACAAGTCATTCCGATGATTTGTACCACCGCCGGCACAGACCGCCGCTTTTTCCCATTGTCGCCATAGGGGGGTGGTTTTGCGTGTTTCCATGACATGGATTTTGGGGTCGGATAAAGCGTTGATGTATTTTTGTGTCATCGTGGAAATACCGCAGAAGCGCTGTAGCAAATTGAGCAACACCCGCTCTATACCTAGCAGCGCATGAAATGGCCCCGTCATGCTCAATACCCGTTGGCCTGCAGTGATGGCATCGCCATCGGCAACATGCAGTGTAAATGTTATTTCTGGGGTCAGGGTTTTGAAGCTTGCGATAATGGGACTTCCAAAGAATGTTCCCGATGCTTTTGCGGTGATGTGTGCATTTCCGGTGGCGTCTGTACGAATAAATGCGTCAGATGTGATATCGCCGTTAGGGGCATCTTCTTGTAATGCCCATGCAACGAGTTGTGTCGGATCCAGTGTTTTTTGTGTTTGTGTGTCTATCATAGTGACCTTACTCTATAGGAATTTGCCTGGTTTTTCGAGATAAAATTGTAGTTTTTTTGTAACCACTTCCTACGCCAGGGGGGCTTAACAGGGATTTAAAGGGCGTCAGCCCTTTGAAATCTCTCTATTTCG
>JAGYJO010000022.1 GCA_018402095.1 bacterium | reverse complement strand
AATCCACCCAAAACCAACTCAGATAAATCAATGAAATCAGTTAAATCAACGGTTCAGACATTGTTCGGATTTTGGATCCTCCGCATGACCCCATCCCGTAGTGGGCGAAAAATGTTTCGCCAACGGTTTTTTTGTAGGGGCGCAATTCATTGCGCCCACGATTCTCCGTCAGCACATTTACAACGACGGATTTACCCGAAATAGTGCATTACCCGGCGGTGAATACTCGCGTGGCGTCATGTATGGGTGTGACATGGCGACCCTTGTCTGAACCATTGATTGCACCTGATTGAAGTGATTATGATGATTAAAAACGAATACAAGACGAACAATAATTCAACCGACGAATCCACCCAAAACCAACTCAGATAAATCAATAAAATCAGTTAAATCAACGGTTCAGACTTTGTTTGGGAGCCTAACCACCCCCCAACCCCCGCCAAAAAATACAAAGACCCCGTAATCACCAAATCCCCACCCTCGGGAATTTCCGACAACATCGCCTCAAAAGCAACTTTGGTTTCTGGCATCGCAACGTCTTTGCATGGCAACGAAAGTCCCAAAGCCTGCACATCCGCAAACCCATGAGACGTCCCCGGCGCGAAATCGCTGTACCACAACGCTGAAGCCCAACCCTCCCAAGACGTGAGCATGTCGGCCAGCGGACGGTTTTTCAGAATACCCATCCACACAGTAGGAGAGTCAACGCCATGCGCACGCAGACTATCTTGCAGTCCACGTAAGCCATGCGCATTGTGCGCGCCATCGATGATCACGCGGCGACCGGCCATATGCAGCACCGTGAACCGGCCCCACACCATCGCAGGCGCCAAGAAGTCATGATCCAACATTTCTTGCGGCATCATCATCGAATCAGCACCCTCAAACAGCCAAGACATCACCGCGTAGGCCAGAGCGGCATTTTGACGTTGGTAGTCACCGCGCATGACGAAGCTTTCTGGCAGTTTGTCCCAGGGGGGCACCGTCTTTAAAAATGCGTTATGCGAGAGGGCTGTCGCGGACAATACAGACTGCGCGAGGGAATCTTGGATGGCTGTAAATACAGGCACCCCATGCTTGATAATACCTGCTTTTTCAGCGGCGATTTTCGCTAGGGTGTCGCCTAGGATGTCTTGATGGTCCAGACCGATGGGGGTGATCACACTAGCGATCGGCGTCACGACGTTCGTCGCGTCTAGGCGGCCACCGAGACCTGTTTCGATAATCACGATATCGAAACTTGGCGTTCTCTCGACTTCGTCGAGAGAACTTGTTTTTTGTTCAAAGGGCTGTCGCCCTTTGGATCCCATTTCGGGCAAATCCCCCTCAATCCCCCTTTCTTTAAAGGGGGAGGCCAGAACCTTGGATCCCACTGCAAAATGCAAAAATGCCATGAGGGTAAGAATCTCAAACTCAGTGATTTTTTCCGCCAAATCTGGCGACAAACCTGTCATCACGTGGTCTGCCAACGCACAAAAGTCTGCTTCAGAAATAGGGCCGTCATTGTCAGACAATCGCTCACAATACGATTGCATATGCGGCGAGGTATAGGTCCCGACACGTAGGCCAAGCGCCCGTAAACCCGTGGCCAAATACGCCACCGTGGAGCCTTTGCCGTTCGTGCCAGCCACATGAATGACGGGTGGCAAACGCCGTTCGGGATGGTCGAAACACGCACATGCAGCGAGGAAGTCTGTCAGATCATAGCGAATTCCACGACGGTGTTTGAATTGCGATAATCGCGATAATACAGATTCAAACGTGCTTTGCACGTTTGAATCTGGTTGGTTTTAGCTGGGGCCAGCGCCCCCAAGCCCCCGTAGACGAGCCTTTGTCACTTGGGTCGTCGCCCGAACATGCAGCACGCCCCCCTCTTCCGCTTCAGGCAAAGGACGCCCTCTGGGCGGAGAATGCCGTTAGCTCATCTTCCCACTGGGCCAACTGGGCTTTGTTTTTGTCCACCACCGCAGCCGGTGCTTTGCCCAAAAAGCCAGGATCCGACAACCGGGTTTTGAGTGTCACAATCGCGGCTTCCAGACGTTCAATTTCTTTCGTTAAGCGTTTGACTTCTGCGCCTTTGTCGATGACATCGCCAATGTGCAAGTAGAGACTCAAACTCCCCACAGCCGCCGCCGATGCCCCACTCGGGATCGCATCTTCCGCCGTCAAAACGGACAAGGTCGAGACCTTCGCCAACCGTGTCAAAATATCCGTCGCCGTTTGCAAATCAGCCACCGCTTCCGCTGGACCTTGGATACTCACCGGTACCGCAACCCCAGGCGCTATATTCGCCTGCTGACGCAAATAACGAATTTCACGAATCACATCCGTCATAGCCGCAAAACGGGTGGCAACACCGGCATCAAAAGCCGACATCTCCGCAAGCGTCGGCCATGCACTCATCATCACACTCTCGGTTGGCATCCCCGTCACACGACCGGAGTCGCGGAAAAGCTGCCATATTTCATCGGTAATAAACGGCATATACGGGTGAAGCAACTGCACGGATTTCAACACCGCCATGACCAACAACGGCAAGGAGCCGGCCTTGTCTTGCTTGCTCACTTCGAGATACCAGTCACAGGTCACATTCCAAAAGAAATCCCAGAGAGATTCTGTTGCCAACGCAAAATTGTATTGTTCAAAACAATGCTCAACCGTTTTGAGCGTTTCAGCAAAACGACCCAACAACCAATGGTCCGCCGCCGCCACAGGCTCGGGCCATGCGAAGTCCACCGTCAGCTCTAGCTGATCCAGCGTCATCAAGACAAAGCGTGAGGCGTTCCAGATCTTGTTGGCAAAGTTGCGAGAGGTTTCTACTTTTTCCTCAGAAAAACGAATATCCTGACCACCCAACGTCGCCAAAGACGCCAACGCAAAACGCAAGGCATCCGCACCATAGCGATCAATCATCTCCAACGGATCCACGACGTTCCCTGTGGATTTGCTCATCTTTTTGCCTTGGCTATCACGCACCAGACCATGAATATACACCGTTGAAAAAGGGGCTTTTTCTGTCAGCGCCAATCCCATCGTGACCATCCGAGACACCCAAAATGTCAAAATATCATAGCCGGTCACCAACATGGTTGTCGGATAAAAATCGGCCATGTCGGCTGTTTTTTCTGGCCAACCCATCGTGGAAAAAGGCCAAATGGCAGAGGAAAACCATGTATCCAGCACATCGGGATCTTGGGTATAGACACGGCCATCCTGAGGCATATCGCGACTCACGACATAGTCTTCGGGCGCATCTTCGGGATACCAAACAGGAATACGATGTCCCCACCAGATTTGGCGAGAGACACACCATTCACGGATATTTTCCATCCAGTCAAAATAGAGTTTTTCATAACGCGCAGGCACAAATTCAATCGTTTTGTCCGCCACCACATCGATGGCATCTTTCGCCAATGCCGACATTTTCACAAACCACTGTTTGGACAAATACGGCTCAATAACAGTCTTACAGCGATAGCAGTGTCCACGTGATAGCGTGTGTGGCTTGGTCTCGCCCAAGTTCCCCGACGCTTCCAAGGCAGCGACCAAGGCTTTGCGACAGGCCATACGGTCCATCCCACGGAAAGGCGCTGGAACCTCATCATTCATGACGCCATGAATATCCATGACCAACAGTGGGCTCAGCCCATGGCGTTGGCCGATTTCAAAGTCATTGGGGTCATGGGCAGGAGTGACTTTCACCGCGCCCGTACCAAATGTCGGATCAACAGCCGTATCCCCAACGATAGGAATACGACGTCCGGTAATCGGCAATTCGAGGAACTTTCCAATTAAATGGGCATAGCGCTCGTCTTCGGGGTGAACGGCGACGGCTTGGTCACCGAACATCGTTTCAGGACGGGTAGTCGCGACTGTAACGTAGTCCCCAAACCCCGGAGATGCACCTACGACACGATAGCGAATCTGCCACATCGACCCTTGGGCCTCTTCGTGTTCGACTTCGATATCGGAAAGTGCCGTCGTACAGCGGGGACACCAGTTGATGATATAGGCCCCACGGTACAACAAGCCCCGTTCGTGAAGAGACGCAAAGGTTTGATAGACCGCCTCTTCACACCCAGCATCCATAGTAAACCGCTCACGGGACCAATCAATGGAAATCCCCAAGCGACGCATTTGGTTGGTAATGCGATTACCGTATTCTTCTTTCCATTCCCAGACCCGCTCGATAAAGGCTTCACGCCCCAATTCATGGCGGGTTTGGCCGGTCTTTGCGAGTTCACGCTCCACCACGTTTTGTGTCGCGATCCCTGCGTGATCCGTCCCTGGGAGCCAGAGGACTTTGTCCCCTTTCATGCGACGGGTACGAACGAGCACGTCGATGAGTGTTTGCTCCAAGGCATGGCCCAGATGCAGTGCCCCCGTCACGTTTGGCGGTGGGATGACGATAGAGAACGGTTGCCCGTCCCCTTTGGGCTGAAAGTGCCCCTTCGATTCCCAGTCCTGATACTGACGCGCCTCTATGTCATGCGGGGCATAGGTTTTCTGCATCTCACCCATGGTGGTCTATCCTTTATGCCAAGCTTTGGCGTCTTCTATAAATGTGGCAATCCCTTGGTCAGTTAGGGGATGCTTGAACAATTGCAAAAGCGTTGCAGGGGGAACCGTGGCCACATCGGCACCGATCAACGCCGCATCCAACATGTGAATCGGGTGACGCACACTGGCAACCAAAATCTGCGTATCAAGCGCATAATTGTCAAAAATCGTACGAATCTGCTGAATCAATTCGATACCAGGTTGTGCAATGTCATCCAAACGACCGACAAAAGGACTAACATAGGTCGCGCCTGCCTTTGCCGCAACCAAGGCCTGCATTGGGGTGAAAATCAAGGTCACGTTGGTACGAATACCACGTGCAGAAAGGGCACGGACGGCCTTCATGCCTTCAGGAGACATGACCACTTTGATCACGATATTTTTACCCCAAGTGATATACTCGTCTGCTTCTTTGAGCATGCCTTCAGCCGTTTCACTCAAGGTTTCTACAGAGATAGGGCCATCTGTAATGGTACCGATTTCTTGAATCGTAGCCTTATGGTCTTTGCCTGCTTTTTTGATTAGAGAAGGGTTGGTGGTAACACCGTCTACCAGACCCATTTCATGGGCACGGCGAATAGCATCTGTGTCAGCGGTATCGATAAAAAATTGCATGAAAAGCCTCCGGGGGTTTTGGATCTCAATAAGTAAAGTTTAAAGGTACCAAAAAGAGAGGCTACTGATAAGCCCGCGCGTTTACAAAAAGCCAGGTTTATAAAAGAGTATAACGGTCTACTCTATAAGGGGGATTCTGGGAGAAAAGCCATTTGGCGCCTATAAATGCTTGCGCTTAAGCAGATAAGACAGCCCCCCTCTGTTTAGAATTTTAGCGCATGCTTAGAGGACACGCTTGTATAAGTTCAGGGATTTATTTTGGGGAGGAATTGTTGCATGCATGGAATACCAGAAAATTCAAATCGGGGATATTTTAATTGGTCTTGTTGTGAGCGTTTAGATTGCTTCGGATTGTTCAGATCAAGGCAAAGTACCCCATTGGGAAATAGTTCCAACAGAGGTAATAATTATGGATCTGTCATTGGAGGGTATTCTCAAATCTCAACGGAAAGCGTAGCTAGATCATATGATCTACACGCATTGGCGCAAGGATCTTTATTCACAAATCCTATTCCTCAACTTCCATCAGGATATAACTTCAAAGAAGACCCTGAGTTAAAAAACATCTTTGCTCACGAATCTTCTAGAAGTGTTATTGCAAAAGGGTTTGGAGGCAGTGTGGGACTCTCTAAGAAAATAGGCATTCCCCTATTAAATCTATTTAAAGTCATGATAGGAGAAACAAAAATTAATCGGGAAAGTTTTTTAGGCCCCTTAACCATGGGCAATAGGGAAGACAGCGCAGGTCAGCATGGACCTTTTTATGCTGTGTTATTGTCAGAAGATTTTAGCCACAAAGCCTATTTGGTACCGAATGATGAAATCAAGAAATTCCTTATTGAGGAAGTACGCCTTAGAGAGCTTCAAAACCAAGATGTTATTATTTCAAAAATAGTCACTTACAAAGAGTACTATCAAGGAATCGCTGGACAAGCACCCATCCCCAAACTCTAAGCTAATAATTTTCGCTTAATCTTCTTAAGAGAATTTCTCTATATTGACCGGCACCTGCAGCAGATTCATCTAAAAGAAGCGCTGCCAACTCTGTTGCTTGGGCGCTTAAAATATCATCCGCACCATGCTGGGCCAGTTCTTTTTTTACAGAATCTAAATTCAACTCAATTAAGCCAACAAGAAATAAATCGAGGGCCTCTTCATGATCTATTTTTTTCTCTCGTGATATATCACGAATGGCAGCAGCATCAGTAGTTTCTAATGATGACCCAGCTCTTCCTCGGATCTTCATTAAGAATAGTACTTTCAATAGTTTTAGCCAATAGGGTCCTATCATTAGTAAATTTCAGATCCAAATAAATCCCGATGCGCTTTTCATGCGGCGGCTTATCAAATGCTTCTGAGTACGACTAAAGTTAAAAGACTCGAAGGATTTAGAACATTCATACGAACCACCTTTCTAAGCACTTTTTACAGAAAAACTATCTATAAGTGAATTCACTCTAATACAAAAAAAATCACTTTCAACTTAAATCACAGTTAACCCGCCACGAATAAACCCACATTCAACCCGAAAAATGCAGTTAAAATAAAGAGATAAAAAGAAGTGGCCTCCAATTGAGCATAAACTTGATAAAATCAAGCGGTCAAAATACAAAAAAGGAGGCCACAAAGATGATGACAAAAAAGACGGAAAAGATCCACCGTATAAATGGGGTAAAAGTGGGGTTTAGCGATAAAAAAATCACGTCATATGGCGGGTTCAGTTTGCTAATATGTTTTTGAGAAGACAAAATTCAAAGAGGCGTTGAAGGCGATGATGCCCATCGTAGAGGTATCTCCGAACGCAATGAAAGCAGAGGAAAAGCGCTGCTTGGATTTGTTACCCTGATAATCACAGGTGCAAAGCCGATTTTCGCATATGTTGTATCTCTCAGGAATCCCGAAATCATCAAAACAGTATTTGGGCTAAAACGATTGCCATTAGCGGCAGCAACATTGACCCGATATTTCAATAAAATACAAAAATGCAGGTCAGGTGAATCATATCTCTGATGGGATATGGAGCCACCTAAAAAAGGTTGTGGATTGGTCACGAATAGAAAGTGATTGGCTCAGTTTTGACTCGACCGTTATCACGAGATACGGAAGTCAGAGGGTGCTAGAAAAAGGGGGCTATAAATCCGACGAAGGGCGTCTTCACATCATCCATTATTGGCATTTTAAATGGAAGCAAGATCGTCTTGAATCTTTGGAATCGGGCAGGCAACACGTCGTCAGCCAATAATATCATTGATTTTTCGAATGCTGTTATCATCGTGTAAGCAAGCTAATTAAAGTCAAAGGGGTATTGGCAGACTCTGGTTTTTATATGGAATCGTTATCGAGGCCATAGAATAAAAGTCTCCAGATATGTGATTTAGCCAAAATTGTATCAACTATTCAACGAAATCATGAGCATCTGACGTGGACAGAAGTTGAAGCGGGATTAACGTTACGGAGTTCAATTATCAGCACCCCAGCTGGGCGCAACATAGGCGATATATTGTGGTCCGGCAGTCCATCAAAAAACGAAAAAGCACTGGGAAGGCAATTGCGTTTGTTTGATATGGATCTGGATACACATGACTACCGCTATGGGATCTGGGGTAACAAATATGACGGAGGACCACTCTTACGGTTTGGCGTACGATTAGATTGCGCTCTAATGACGAAAACACGATTAAAGAGCTCAAGGAGGATCTGGCTTTGGAAGAGTTTTCTATGACCCAATTTTGGGCTACGAAGCCGCCATGCTTGTTCAGTGTCTGGTCTATAATGTGTTGCTGGTTTTAAAACACACTTTTATCTGAAACAGAACGCAAGCAACGAATTTCCACCCTACGGTTCAAATACTTTATTATCCCTGCGCATTTAGGACGGGATTCATCTTCTGCTTGGCTACGACTATCGGCTTTCCCCCAAGCGTGTCGTGCCAAAATACAGGACATTATGGACCGTATTTCGATTTATTCTATACCCAATTCTCAACTGCATTGCAGTTGAGTTACTTTACTAGAATTTTGGAGGTGACACTCTCTTTTTTTGCTTTTTCAACCCACTGCTTGGTAGCTTTTTTTAGGATGTTTTTCTTCGGTCCAAAAAGACCCTGAAAAGCCCATTTTTAAATCTCAACTGCATTTTTCGGGTTCAAGAGAGCCACAAAGATGCACGTTCCAGAAAACCGTGGGCCCCGAACCAAAAACAAACAAACCGCCTTACCGCGGTTTGTTGCTTTATATTTCATTGAGACTGACAAACAACTGCGTTAAGGGTATAAACTCTGATTATCGATCAGTCCCGAGGGGTGAACATTGCTGCTCAAAATATTATCGAAAATTTCAAAAACAAATTACAGGGAGATTTCTTGCTACATCGAATTCCCATAACTGGGGTTAATTACCGCAAGAAGTCTTGATGTGGGGCTTTTGCAAAAGCCCCACTTGGTTATTTCGACAAAGCACCGTCACAACGCTCACAGAGTCCGTCAGATAACTGCTTCACTTTCCAGCAACGTTCACATTTCTCACCTTCGGCCAGAGAGATTTCAGCAGACACAACATCAGAAACCGTCACAGTCACCTGACTCACGATGAGAATGCTTTCCCAGTCCAAACTCGCAATATGCTGAGGAACAGACAGCGTCAGCTTGGTCTCCAAAAAGCTCTTGATCGTTTTCGCTTTGCGCCAGCCTTCGAGCTCTTGGTAAATCTTGTCCCGAATCTGCAAGACCTGCGCCAAGACATCTCGGTGTGTGTCTTCATTGTCGAATGCAATCGGCGTTGGGTAGCTTTCGCGGTGAACCGTGGCTTCCTTGTTTGGTTTGCGCAGATGGCTATACGCATCTTCCGCAGTGAACACCAACACCGGTGCTATCAACCGAATGAGCGTATCCACCAAATAGAAGATCGCCGTCTGCGTACTACGGCGTGTCTGGCTAGCGCTGCCATCGCAATAGAGGCGATCTTTGACCATGTCCAAGTACCCTGCACTCAAAGACACAGCGCAGGCTTCATGAATCTTTTGGACAGCCGTATGAAAGTCATATTTATCAAAAGAGATCTGGGTCTCTCTCACGAGCGTATTGTGAATACTGAGCGCCCAACGGTCCATGACATCCATGTCCGACACAGGCACCGCATCACGCTCAAATTCAAAATCGTGTAAGTTGCTCAAACAAAAACGAATGGTATTGCGCACTTTCGAAAAGGTGTCCCGAGCCTGATTGATAATCCCTTTGGCAACAGCAACGTCCAGCTTGAAGTCTGAATTGGCTATCCACCAGCGCAAAATATCCGCACCATATTCTTTGATCACCGATTCTGGCGAGATGACATTCCCGACAGATTTGCTCATCTTGCGACCTTTGTCATCCACGAGAAACCCATGCGTCAAAATAGCTTTAAACGGCGCCTGCTGATAGGCCCCAAGCCCAATCAACATCGAGGACTGAAACCACCCGCGGTGTTGGTCAGACCCTTCGAGGTAAAGATCCGCAGGTTGACGCAAGCCATGCTCAGCGGTCAATACACCCGCAAAACTCGCACCCGACTCAAACCACACATCGAGAATATCCGTCTCTTTTTCGAAAGCCGTATAACCACAGCCGCAAGCGGTTCCCGCAGGCAAAATAGTTTCTGGCGCATCCACAAACCAAGCACCACTCCCTTTGGCCGCGACAAGCGCGATAACGGACTCATGAAAAACACCTGTGATATGTGGTTCACGACAGGACTTACAATAGAACACAGGAATAGGGATACCCCAGAACCGCTGGCGGGAAATACACCAGTCTGGACGGTTTTCGATCATCGACTGCAGACGATTCGCCCCCGAAGCCGGAATGAATGTCGTCTCTCCGATACTGGCCATCGCCAGCTCTCTCAGGGTTTTTCCTGTCTCGGCAACAGGCTTGTCCATGGCCACAAACCACTGTTTGGTTGCGCGGAAAATAACAGGATTTTTACAACGCCAGCAATGTGGGTAACTGTGCTTGATGAACTGCAATTTAAACAAGGTGCCAGCGTCCGACATGGCCTGCCCAATGGTTTTGTTCGCATCAAAAACGGACTGACCGGCAACCAGCGGCGTATCTGCCGCAAAACGACCATCGTTTTCGACAAACATCAACGTCGGCAAGCCAACGGCCTGACCTACCTGATAATCGTCTTGGCCATGACCGGGAGCAATATGAACAAAACCAGTACCATCCGTATCACTGACATAGTCCGCCAAGACCACCGGTACATCACGGTCCAAAAAGGGATGCTTGAGGCGGGTGGCTTCGAGTTCTTTACCTGTAAAGGTGGCGACTTCTTCGTAGCTATCCCAACCACATGTCGCGGCGACTTTTTCGACCAAACTGGCGACAACCAAAACATGCTGAGCATCCCCGGGATCCGAAGGGCAAAGCCCTTCGCCTAACTCTTTTTCCCCCTCCTGGGAGGGGTGGGGGTGAAACCCAGCAACGTATAAGATAATTCCGGATGCGCCGCCACAGCAACGTTGGCAGGCAAGGTCCATGGCGTTGTCGTCCATACCGCAAAGGCTGTATTTTCGGGCAACGCTAGCGCTGTCTGCGCCACACGAAAGGCGACATAAACAGACGGTGAGCGATGATCCGCGTGTTCGATTTCTGCTTCGGCCAAGGCTGTCTGACACTCCATACACCAGTGAATCGGCTTGCGCCCTTGGTACACGATCCCATTTTCAGCCATACGCGCAAAACTGGTGAGTACCGCCGTTTCATAACTCGGGTTCAAGGTCAGATAGGGGTTTTCCCAAACCGCATGAATCCCCAAGCGTTTAAAATCATCACGTTGGGTGTCTACATAACGTCGCGCGAAAAGCTCACATGTTTTACGAAAAGCCGCGATGTCCGACTTGATGACCGCTTGATCTGTGACCCCAGATTCTTTGAGAACCTGCACCTCAATCGGCAAGCCATGACAATCCCAACCAGGGACATAAGCAGCCGCACCACCCGACATACGCTGATAACGAACGATGATATCCTTGAGGATTTTATTGAGGGCATGTCCCATGTGAATATTGCCATTGGGATAAGGCGGACCATCATGCAAGACAAACCCAGCCGTCGTTGTCTCTGGCTGTGGCAACAGCGGCCATTGTTGCAACCAATGCGGTTCTCTGTCTTGAAGTGACGCACGAATAGGAAAATCAGTAATAGGTAGGTTAACAGTTTCTTTGTAGCGGTTTTCGGCCATGGCTAGCAGACTCCTCACACGGGGATAGATAATAATGAATACGGCAAGTGTAACTTTCCGCTGTCATTCGGCCAAGAGACGAAGCACAAACTTTCAATCAGCCGATATATAAACTTTCAATCAGCCGATATACAAACTTTCAATTAGCCGACACTTTATGTACACTTCTCAGACCATGATTACACCCCCCATTTACCCCCGATTCATCATGCCACGCCTGGAAGAGGCGCTCACCGACACCCCCGTCGTACTCCTCCATGGCCCACGCCAAAGTGGCAAAACAACGCTGGCCCATCAGATTGCAGAACAACAGCGCTACACCTACATCACATTCGACGACCAGATCCACCTAGACGCAGCAAAAACAGATCCCATGGGATTTATCGCCAATCTTCCCGACAAAGTCATACTCGATGAAATCCAACGAACCCCAGAGCTATTCACCGCGATCAAAACCAGCGTGGACCGTGACCGTCGTCCCGGACGATTCATACTCACCGGCTCAGCAAATGTGTTACTCGTACCCAGACTCTCAGACTCGCTGGCCGGACGCGTCGAAATACTACGTATTCACCCTTTGTCACAATCGGAAATCAACGGCCAAGAATCAAACTTTCTCAACACCCTTTTTGACGCAACCTTTGGATACTACACCTGCACCAGACTGGGACAAACGCTCACCGAGCGCATCACCACCGGCGGCTACCCATCGGTACAATCCAAACTACCACGTCGCCGCAGCGCTTGGTACAGAGACTATATCCACACGATGATCCAACGCGACGTTCAAGACTTGGCACACATCAGCGACCTCGATGCCCTAGCCAAACTCATGACACTCACCGCAGGACAAACCGCCAGACTCCTCAACATGACGGATATGGCCAGCCCTTTCCAAGTCAGCAGACCCACCATTCGTGATTACGTCACCCTACTCTCTCATGTATTTCTACTCGAAGAGCTATCCCCTTGGCACAGCAACCGACTCAGCCGATTGGTCAAAACCCCAAAACTCCATATCGGAGACACCGGCGTCGCGTGTGCCTTACTCGACATCAGTGCCGAAACCCTCTACAAAGACCGCAGCCTTTTGGGCCAGCTATTGGAAACCTTTGTCTATCAAGAGCTCAAACGCCAAGCCAGTTGGGAAGATCGCCCTATTATTTGGCATCATTTCCGAGACAGAGATGGCTACGAAGTCGACATCATCCTAGAAAGAGGCCAACAAGTGGCCGGCATTGAGATCAAAGCCTCGTCCACCGTCACTGCCTCAGACTTCAAAGCACTGCGAAAACTACGAGATGCCGCAGGCGACAATTTCTCTATGGGTATCGTCCTCTACGATGGCGAAGTCACAGCCCCCTTCGGAGACAAACTAATGGCGGTACCCTTACGTCGGCTTTGGGAGCACTAAGCCTGTATCGCAGTGGCTGTTGCCAAATAAGCAGCTCCTTTTACGATGTTGCCAAATGCCACAGATGCGGTATTTCTCGGTCCGTGCGGTGTAGCGGCGCTACATAAACGGAACGAAAATGGTGCAGATGGAGTATTTGGCAACAGAGCTATGTTTCAGAATCATACCAACGGGAATACAGTCACCATTCACCCGTAATTTTTGATTTCAATATGGAGGTCCGCTATGTCATTCACCCAATCGTGTTGTCACATGACAACCACAAACGCTGTTTCCACAGACGCCAAACCAACCCCTATAGCGCAAAGAGAGTTAGCGGCCGCCATTTGGGACGAACACATCAGCAAAACAATTGGTTCATTACAGAAAACAGTAGACGCACTACCCATGATCACAGATCCCAGCGCACAGAGAATGCTCAGTATGGCCATCTATCACCAAAAATTTGGCACCCATCCCGACCTACTGCGACGCATCGCCGAACATATCGCGTGCTTTTCCGATGACTGTGCACAACGAACCCTCGCATTTGCCATCTACACCCAAAAATTCGGAGAAACACCGACAACCCTCACGACAGTTGCCCAATCGCTACACACATTCACGAACGCCCAAGCGCAACGGATGATCAGCCAAGCGATTCATGATCACAAGCTCGGTACCGACGACGACACCCTTCGTGCAATAGCCCAGCAATTACCCAAATTTACAGACGACAAAGCACAACATCTCTTAGCCTTCGCACTCTACAATCAAAAATTGGGAACGCATCCAAAAACATTAGAGACTCTCGCCAAAAGTCTCCCCACATTTACAAACACAAAAGCACAACAAGGTCTGGCCAAAGCCCTGTATTTCCAAAAATTAGGCGCAGCAGAAAATACACGCTTAGAAATAGCCAAAAATCTTCCAACATTCACAGACCATGAAGCCCAAGAACGACTCGCTTTGGCGATTTCCGAAGGCAAACTAGGCACCACAGATACTATCAAAGAAGCCCTACTCGAAAGACTCCCCGAATTCACAGCCACACAGGCACAACGAACACTGGCCATGGCTATCCACACAGGGCAGTTCGGTAGCTATGCAGACACAGTCAATATACTAACAAAACAGCTACACAAATTCACAGATCCAACGGCTAACCGACTCCTGGCCTTTTCTCTGGAGAAAGCCGCACGCATGATGCCCGCCAAAGAGCCCGAAGTACCCACACCCGCAAAACAGACAAACCCACTTGGAATAGACGACACGATGTTTGACGCCCTCATGGCCCAGCCCAACTACCTCGAACACTTTCGAGATAATTTTCAAAAAATCAGAACAACCCATGTTCAAAACAAAAAGAAATAGCCACTCAAAAACAACATTCTGTAACCACTTCCTACGCCAGAGGGCTTAACAGGGATTCACCCTTCGAGATGCCTCAGGGACCAGCTAAGCCCTTTGTTAATCCTCCATTTTCGCTCAGCTTCGCTGAGCGAAAGAAGTTTTT
>JAGYJO010000219.1 GCA_018402095.1 bacterium | reverse complement strand
CTGCTTGGATGGCCGTATAGAAATAAGCTCCACAAACAGCAATAATGACGACGATAGCCAATATGCCTATTTTTTCGATACTGTTATTTTTCATGAGAAAACTCCTTTTTCTAGCGCAATAGCTGCTGCAAGATCCACGTCTCCAGAGAGAATTGCTTTGCCAATAATACAACCGGTCACACCTGCAATTTGTCGTACATCACGCACGTGATCGATGTTGCCAATGCCACCAGATGCGATGATCGGAAAGGGTGACTTTTGCCCCAGTATAGCGAGCATATCGCTGTTGGGTCCTGCCAAGGTACCATCTTTGGCGATGTCGGTGTAGATGATGCCGCCAACAGGGTATGGGGTGAGGTTGCTGATTACATCAAAAAGAGATAACTGACTGGATTCACACCATCCGTGGATAGCGACTTTGTCCTCATGGCAGTCGAGGCCAGCGAGGATTCTTCCAGGGTAACGTTGGCATTGGGCATAAGCGAATTCAGGGTTTTTGACGAGAACGGAACCGAGAATCGCGTAATCAATCCCTATCTCAAAAAGTTGCGCTAGGCTGGCTTCGTCACGTATGCCGCCACCGACTTCTATTTCACAGGTGACCGCGTTGCGGATGGCTTGGATAGCGGCCAAATTGACGAGTTTCCCCGCTTTGGCACCATCGAGATCCACGACATGAATGCGCGATGCCCCGGCGGCGATGTACTGACGGGCCAGTCCTGCGGGGTCGATGTCATAGTGGGAGACTTTGTCGTAGTCCCCTTGGGTGAGGCGAACGACTTTGCCATTGAGTAGGTCAATGGCGGGGATCATACTGAATGTCATTGTTTTTTCTCCTTGCGCTGCTCCGCAGCGCAATAAAAATAAAGTCCAAAGGGCTCCGCCCTTTGGATCCCGTTCACAAAACTAAGCATCTTTGTTGTCCAATCGAATTTTGAGTTCATTTAATTGGTTGCTATGAATCGTAGATGGGGCCTCGGATAGGGGGCACTGTGCCTGCGCCGTTTTGGGAAAGGCTATAACATCCCGAATCGACGTTGTGCCCGCAAGCATCATGATGAGGCGGTCTAATCCGAGAGCAATACCACCATGCGGGGGTGTGCCATACTGTAGCGCGTCGACGAAAAATCCAAATTTATCGGAAATATCAGACGCTGAAAGCCCTAGGGCTTCAAAGATACGTTGCTGTAAGGCACTGTCATGAATACGAATGCTGCCGCCGCCGATTTCAATGCCATTCCAGACAATATCATAGGCTTGTGCGCGTACTTTTTCGGGTGCGGTATCGAGTAGCGCAATATCCTCGGGGTGCGGAGCGGTGAAGGGGTGGTGCATGGCTGCCAACTCACCGGTTTCTTCCATGGCGAACATCGGGAAATCGATGACCCAGACAAAGGCATCTTCGCGCTCATAGAGATTTAGGGTTTCCGCCAATTTGCGACGCAAGAGGTCCATTGCCGTATAGATCGTGGTTTCTTGGGGGTGTGCCAAAATGACGACGGTATCGCCATTGTCTAGCGATAGCGTTTCTTGCAACGTTGCGATGTGTTCTGGGGACAGGAATTTTGAAAATGAAGAATGAAGGGTATCTTCTTTCCATTGGCCGACAGCAATGCCTTTGAATCCCAAATGTGCTATCCAGCTGAGCATGCCGTCATTGAATTTACGTGAAAAAGAGTCTGATTTCCCTGTGACTTTGAATCCCAATATATGGCCATTATCTGCTAGTATTTGGGTGAAAGCTTGAAAGGTACTGGTGGCGAATACGGGGGCCAAACGGTGAAAAGAGAGGTCGTATCTCAAATCGGGTCTATCGGAGCCATAATGGGTATAGGCTTCCTGGTAGGACATGAGGGGCACTGTTTCTGGGAATGTTTTGTTTGCAGCGGCGAATGCGTCCTTCATCAAGCCTGTGATCAGCGTAATGATGCTGTCTCTGGTCACAAAAGACGCTTCGATATCCACCTGGGTAAACTCGGGCTGTCTATCCGAGCGAAGGTCTTCGTCTCGAAAGCAACGCACGATTTGGTAATAACGATCCATGCCAGACATCATCAACAACTGTTTGAAGAGCTGTGGCGATTGTGGGAGTGCGAAAAATTTTCCGGGGTGGACACGCGAAGGTACCACATAATCTCTGGCCCCTTCAGGGGTGCTTTTGGTGAGGTAAGGGGTTTCTACGTCTACAAAACCAGCGGTATTGAGGTAGCCACGAATGGCTTGGGTGACCTGGTGTCTCAGGATCAGAAACGTTGACTGTTCTGGTCGTCTCAAATCCAAATAACGGTACTTCATGCGGGTGAGCTCATCGGCTTGGTTGTGCTCATGGATCGGGATTGGCGGGGTGAGTGCGACATTGAGAACCTGTATTTTGCTTGCACAGAGCTCGAGGTGCCCATTGTGAAGGTCTGGGTTGGCGGTGCCACGTTTTCTGAGGGTGCCGGTGACAGCAATGACGTATTCGC
>JAGYJO010000218.1 GCA_018402095.1 bacterium | reverse complement strand
ATTCTACGAAGACACGGGCACAACGCCTAAGTTTTTTTGGGACGCTAGTGCTGAGTCTTTGGGTATTGGTACGACGACGCCTCTGTTGTTGTTGGATGTTGCTGGACCTATAAGGGTCGGCTACAGCGATACGACTCTTGAAGGGGCGATTCGTTATTCATCGGCTACGAAAGAATTTCATGGACGAACGGATGCCGGTTGGGTCAGATTGGATGTTCTATCAAACTTTGGGGATACTATTGACGCCATTTATGGCACAGTTTCTGCGAATACAATTACAGGCACGACCTTTGTGGGGAATGGTGCTGCGATAACTGATCTGAATCCTGCTAGCTTGTCTGCTGCTGTATCTGTGTCAAAAGGGGGTACAGGACAAACCGCTTTGACCTCGGGTGGCTTGCTCTACGGTAATGGGTCTTCTGCTGTTGGTTCTTTGGTGGTGCCTAGCAATAAAATCCTACGTGGTAATGGGACAGGTCTTCCAGAGTCTGTGACGTTGACAGCTGGAAATAATATGGTGATTATGAATACGTCAGGACTGATTACGGTTGATCACGCTACCTTATCTGAGATTTCCGCAATTACGGTTGATGATGGCTATGCTATCAAATCCTTGAATATGACCAATGGTCATATTGTGGGGTACGGCACGTATGAGTTGGATACCCGTTATTATCTTCAGTCTCAGACAGATGCGAAGTACTTGCCCAAAGCGGGCGGCACCATGACGGGCTCTTTGATTTTGTCTGGTACGTCAACGGTGGTGACGACTACTTCAAATCAGAATTTGCAGTTGGTGCCAAATGGAAGTGGCAAGGTTATTGTCGGTGGTGGTACGCCGAGTACGATGCTACACGTTGGAAGCTCTGTATCTGATAGATCGGGAGATGTCACCATTCAGTCCAATAATCCGGGTATGCAACTCAAAGATGCGAATGATAACAAGAATTACCGTGTCTCCAATGATGGTGGTAGTTTACGCGTGCAATATGGCGTGAGCGATTATGATATTACGGCGATAGAAGTCACCTCAACCCAAAATGTGAAAATAGGGACATCTACCAGCAATGCGAAGGTGGATGTTTATGGACAAACCTATTTTGATAAAACAGTAGGGGTCAAGCAACAAGCTTTGGGGTCTGCATCAGGTAGTACGAGTATTGATTGGCAGCAAGGAAACAAAGCCAAGTTGACGAAAACAGGGTCATTGGTAGTGACATTCGGTACGAATCCGTTGCACCCAGGGAACTTGATGGTCATAGTCACCCATAGTGGTGCGGGGACTTTGACTTTTTCCAATGTACTTTGGCCTGGTGGTGTGGCACCTTCCTTCACGGGGACCGTTGGGGCTGTTGATATTGTTAGTTTTTATTGGGATGGCACCAATTATTATGGTATGGCGGCGTTTGATTTTAAGGCGCCGTAGATTATGAAAAAAATTTGGCTTTTTTTGGGGAGAGTCAGTCTCCTTAGTTTTTTATTGCCACTGGTTCTTTATGCCAACCAGATTGGTTTGAGTACGACACTCCCTGTCATTTATTACCCTAATGGTGCAAGCACGGGATATGTTGATACGGGTATTACTATTGATAATACAGGTGGCGGTTACAATATGACGGGTTCTTTTGTCACGATTACCAATAAACAATCGGGAGATACATTGGTCGCGTCATCTTTGCCAAGTGGTTTTTCGGCTAGCTATAGTTCCAATACGGGTATTTTGACGATTACAAGTTCGTCAAAGACGCGAGCGGAATATGCATCGGTTTTACAAAACGTTAAATTGACGTCGACAGGAAGTTACGCAACCGATAGAAATATTCAGTTTGTATTGGGACATATCTATCCTTATTTTGATGCCAATACCATGAAGACGGATCCGAATTATGCGTCGCCTGGAGAGGTCCCTCGTTTTTATATCAAAGATGGCACTGCGAGAAGGGCACGAGAAGCGATGAACCTTTCCGCTTCTGCCGTTACTAAGCCAAACTTTGGGACTATTAATGGTGTTGTTTATCATGGGGTCGATGGGTCTACTACATATCGCTATCTGGGACTAAAAGGCTATTTGGTGACAGTGACCAGTGTTGCGGAAGAAGCGAAGGTATCTGCTGTCCTTGGCAATGATTGGGGATGGTTGGGTGGTTCTGATTCCCAGACCGAACAGAATTGGAAGTGGCATGTTGGCCCCGAAGCGGGGACGACTTTTTGGCAGGGAAAATCAAATGGCAGTGTTCAGAATGGACTGTACGCCAATTGGGGTGGGTCTCAACCAGATGATAGTAATGGGCAAGACTTTGTGAGAAAGTCGAAGGACTGGGGTGGGGTCTGGGATGACCACGATGATGATGGGAATCACTACAATGTCATCGAATACGGGGGTCTGTCCGGAGACCCTAAGGTTTTGGTCAATAAAACCGTAAGAGTAGAGAATCGTCCTGTTATCGCGTTGTCAGCGGCGAGTAACGCCTATGCTGG
>JAGYJO010000217.1 GCA_018402095.1 bacterium | reverse complement strand
AAGCCCATTTTTAAATCTCAACTGCATTTTTCGGGTTTATGACACTATCGATGATGGATGTTTTGACGTATTGGGTCCATCTGTCTATATCATTGAGGTAGTCGTAGCTTTTAGGGTAGCCGCCATGTTTGAGATAGGTGTCTACGGACATTGGGTGCAATGTGTTGGATTCGTGGTAGTTCCAGTGGTATACGGGAATGAGCTCAAAACGACCGGCCAAACTTTCTGATGCACCCTGTGATAAAGCCAGAGAACTAGATCCGAGTAGCAAAACATGTGTTTTTTTCTCTTTCTGGGATTGTGCATCCCAGAGTTGCTTGATGGTTTCGGACCAGTTCTCTACTTTCTGAATCTCATCTATCACGAGTAAGGAGGGGCTTCCTTGTTGTTGTGCCAGTTGCCATTGTTCCAAAATCCAGTTGCTGTCTGTTGTTAATAGATTGTCTGCGCTGGCATAGTGATGCGGCGTTTGGTGCGTGTCTAAAAACTGCAGAACGCCGGTGGTTTTGCCGACTTGTCGTGGCCCCATAATGATTTGGATGAGAGGGGCATCTTCGGAGAACCGTTTTTGGAGGGTGTATAAGAACTCTCTGTAGGCTATTTTCATTTTTGATAGATTAACCTATCATTTTTGATAGATCAATCTATCATTTTTTTTTATCTCGGAAAACTCGAATTGTTTTAATGTGATTTAAAATTTAATTTTATTGAACTTGCGCATCCAAAATGGTCTATCATTAGACTCCCATAATGCGTAGAATCGTTCCACGAAATGTTGGTGTTTTTTAAAAAATCAACACAGCAACACGATGTTGATCCATTTGGAGCGTCTGAAAAAAGAAACCCAGATCAAAGAAGATGTTTGTACTCAAATTCTTCAGGCTTTGCAGGTGGCTGAGTCTTCTGTGGTGGAGGTGTCTTAGTTCTTTAGTCGTTAGGGAAAAGGATGTCTAAAAAGAACGCTGTAAACATAGGTCTGCTAGATAATCCGGATTTTTGATAGATCTTACTTGCTTGTGCCCTTGCTGTTTTTTCCTGGGTGAAGCGAAGGACTGCGATTTCTTTGAATGATTTGCCTTTTATTAAGAGTTTTGCGATTTCCCGTTCAGATTCGGAGAGTTGCCATATCTCAAACTGTTGCCTGGTGGCGGATTCAATGTTTTGGGATGCTTGAATAACGGCTTTTTCCCACCTTTCGGCATCGGACGTTTTTTGGCGTAATGCGTGTTTTGTCCTGAGTAGCATTTTTTCGGTGAACGTGAGTCTCCAAATAATGTAGGCGCCGAACATGATGCTGATGCTACATAGGGCTATTTCCAGGTAGATGTGGAGGTTTTGGCCTGTTTGTTTGTAGTCGATTAAGATGTCCCATATTAAAAAGCTAGAAATAGCCATGAGAAAAAATACCCAAATGTAATTTCCTCTGGGAGATTTTTGGGGGCTAGTCTTGAGCATATGACGTCGCGTGTATTTCTGTGTGTCTGATTTGGCCACCTTTGTACGCTGCGTAGCCGAGCGTTGTGGTGCTGACCAGCCCGATAATTAAGGTGATGATGCCTAGTATACACTCTAGTTTGTGGTATTTGATATAGCGGGAGCCTATGCTGCAAGTGGCTAGAAATGCCCCGATATAGCTAAGTGTCAAGGCGACTTCAGCCGCTTCTTCATGATCATGAATGGGTGATCGGCTACCCGGGATAATTGCGCGAATGCTTGATTCGATCTCTTCTCCGCTTAGATAGGCGATGCTGCCGAAAAACGCGCCGATAATCATAAGGCTGTATCCGGTTTGTCTGAGCGTCGGATTCTCTCGTGTGAGTCCTAGACCTAAGAGAATGGTTCCGAGTGGTACAAAGAATACGGGGATGTGGACGGTGATGAGGTGTATATGGATGATGTTCATGAAGTTTGGGCTCCTTTTTCTTTGTTGGTGAACATTACCGAAGATGGGGATTTGCGTCTATTGGGCACATGTCCCATTTGTGGTTTACTATCTATCGTCTTTTTTCCATACATTGCCTATCTCTATATGTGCGATACACAATAAGATCCCATTCTATACTTCGGGGGCGAAACATCATGTTCGATCTTTATAAAAATATTCAAAACTCTATTGGCGGTCTGACTTCCGCACTTCGTATTGCGATTTCTAACGCGGATAACTTTAATACCCCAGGGTTTAAATATACGTATGCCTCTTTTACGACGGTCTTTAGTAAGACGGTGAATCCAGGGACAGAAACGCAAAATCCTATGACGGTTGGTTCTAGCATGACGCTGGGTTCCACCACGACAGACTTTTCTCAGGGTAACGTTAGTTTTGGAACGGCCTTGGATGTGGCGATTGTAGGGGATGGCTTTTTGACATTGTCACAATCCGCGCAGGAATTTGATTCCAGTGCGCCAAAAGTGTATACCCGCGCAGGTAGATTTCAGGTTGATTTTAGCAACACCTATTTGACGGATTCTTTTGGTCGTAA
>JAGYJO010000216.1 GCA_018402095.1 bacterium | reverse complement strand
ACATCCCTCCAATTGACCACAAAACTCAGCATTCTATCGCCGCAATTTTGCGAAAAAATGATAGACGCTAACGGACACAACCCCATAATCCCGCTATTGGAAAACCACCAGATCAATGACACCGATAAACGCAAGATTATCGACATACTATTCACTTTCGCACAATGGGCCATTACGAATCGCATTGCCCATCACCATGAGGACAACCTATTCACCCGTCAACCAGTCTTTCTCCACCGAGGTGAGCATTGATATACACAGCGAAAAAGGCCTCATTCAGCATCCGTGGCTATCATCATCCGGCCATGCAGACTGGACCATCACACCAATTTCTGGCCCCGTCTTCAAAACAGACGTGTTGCCGAACACGCAGTCCAGCCCAACATGTTTACCCAACACCCGATTTGGCAACTATCTGCTCCCCCCGATTCAAGCCAGTCTCCCCAATCATGTTATGGATTGGAAGTGCAACGGCACAACACCCATCACTGTCTTGGCTGCGATTTTAACGCCTGAATACATTGCCGGTGGAACGGAATTAGAAGGCGGACTGGTCAAGGACGTAGTCGCCTTCTTAACCCAGCACTTTGCGGTTTTGAATCACGCAGGCGCAAAGATAGGCCCGCATCTTTTAGCGGAATGGGAAGCACTACAACCCGTCATTACAAAGTGGCTTGATGCCTTGTCGGGATATGTTGCGATCGAAACCACCCATCAAGCCATTGCAAAAGAGCTGGAGGGAATTCCAACCAACACATTTTACGATGCGATCAGCGTCGGCCTTGAACAAGCCTCAAATGAGACGCTCCTGGTTCCTGAAAAATACAATCACGCCACCCAGAAATTTGTAACACACATTCACGAGTTGTTAGCTGAACTATTGGATCTGAAAATTGGTGGTTACAAGTTGATTCCCGGCGGATATACGATGAACACAGAAGCTGGTCATTCCTCAGCACTCAAAATCACACGTATCAGTGTGGAGAGCGTTGATATTCAAAAAATCGATCTTGGGGCCGGTATTGCAGTGGAATCAGTCAATGCAACGCGCCAAGGTCCGATTTACACGCCTGTTACAATAATCACACTACCGACGCACAGTCTCTTTCGGTTTTTAAAGAACTCACAGATGTTCACCTCTATCGCTGCAGATGTCTCCTGGTGGCAAACAAATTGGCTGCATTGGTATTCAAATTTCAGTCCAGATACAAAAGCAAACTTACCACAACGAGCACCGCAACTCTCTGGAACCTGTTTCAATGAATGGCCGCTAATCGCTCTAGAATTAGTCGCAAAAAAGACTATGCGTCCCGCGATTTTAGGCTGGATCAAAGCAACGATTCGCGATCATGCGGTGGCCGAGTTCAAAAAACGAAACACCCATGAGTTCAAAACGGCGTCCGATCGGTTCTTAGCCCCACTCATTTATCGGAATCATCTACGAAAATCCACTGAAGATTTGAAAAACGGGCTACTATCCGATCAACGTTACCGTATGACGCTCAATGCCATGCACCCCATTCCTCCCCAATCACTCATTGAAACAGAGATCACACCCACTGCATTTTCAGTAAAATCAGGTCTTACAGATGACTTGATCAGACAATTATCTGCATTTACGGAAATAGCCAACCCCACGCCAAAGGCCATTCGTCCGACGATTCCCAGCAATTGGCTCATTCGAACATCGATACAAGACACATTAGATCAGCAACACGAAGCCATCAAAAATCGCAACTATGGCGTCGCGGTCTACTCGCTGATCAAAGTAGTGACCACAGACGACGATACCGCCATCACCCCCACCCAATGGGCAACACTATCGACACAACTCATGGTCTGTACGATGGGTCTGATGTCAGAAACCACCACCCAATCGATGCTCACCAGGCAATTCCGAGGAGATCTGCTCAAAACGATGGCCATTATCCTGGAAAACGCCATCCACTATGCTCAAAAAGACCCGCAAATAGGCCAGTACTTTCATGCCGACCCCCAATTAAACCATCGCATGCGTCCAGACTTTCCTCTGTCTCGCTCATTTTTGCCCAATCTAGACGCCCGCTACGTGGCCAGTCCAGCCCAAAAAAACAGCAGCTCTTCTGACAAAAAACTGTATAAATGGCTGACCCCCAACCCCGCCGATCAGTACTTTGAGTCCCTTGGCCATATCGTTTTGAGATATCAAGACACACCGGAATACATGCTATTAAGCAAATACAAGCTATTACAGAATGGAAAAGCACCCGAAACATACACGGCTATTGCATCTATTTTAGCCAATTTGATCATGGTAGAACACGCGCTACCTACCCCTTCAGGATTAGATCCCCATCTTGCGTTGGATTCAAAATTGACATTCGAAGCATTTCCCAACACAAATCTAGATAAATGTTGGGTAACGTTTAAATACCCAACATTTCCTGGCATTACGCCGCTGCTCCCCAATCAATTGCCCTTAGCATCAACGCAGTTGATATCACCACTACACCGCTTTTGGAAGCA
>JAGYJO010000215.1 GCA_018402095.1 bacterium | reverse complement strand
TAATAGGGAGACACTTCGTGCAATATTTGTATTTGAAGTCATTATTGTAGATAATGACTCTAAGGATGATTCCAAACATGTTTTAGGTATGTATAAAAATCGTGTTCGTGTTGTCTATAATGATGACAACATCGGTTTTGCTGCAGCCAATAATCAAGGGGTTAATTTGGCTGTCGGGGAGTTTGTGTTTTTGCTCAACAATGACACCCGTACGGATCCGTCGACATGTGCCCGATTGATGGATGTCTTGTTGGCTAACCCTGCGATTGGGGCTGTAGGCCCGAAGTTGATTAACGCGGATGGCACGGAACAATTGGCTGGCGGTATTTTGGGCCAGCGTCAGTATAAAACATCTGTAGCGAAGTCAGTCTCTTTTTTGTCAGGTGCTGCATTGATGATGTCACGTGAGCGATACCTGGAACTGGGTGGTTTTGATGAGGCGTTCTTCTTTTACAATGAAGATCTGGACTTGTGCAAACGTATTCAAAAATCGGGTTATACATTGTGTTTTTTGCCAACGGCAGAAGTTGTGCACTTGGGGGGGCAATCGACCCAGTTTTTGCGCAAAAAATCTTTAATCGAAGGGTATCGTGGGGGGTTGTATTTTTGCTATAAGCACTACGGTTTTTTTGTGTATTTGTTGTATCGTCTCATTTTGATTCCGGTTCTTGTTTTGATGGTTCTTTTTTATGTGATCACGGGCTGGTCTTTTGCTCGTAGAGAACAGGCGATGGCTTTTGTAGAGATTTTATATAGGGTTCTGGTGAAGGGGTATCAGCGATGAAGTCCGTCTATCTTTATATGTGTATTGTTTTTTGTGGTTTTTTTGGTCTGGGTATGTCTGAAATGCATGCCGCTTCTGTGTACCAAATTCCAGAGGCTTATATTTCGGATATTAAGGCCGCAAAAGTGGCGTATGAACAAGAAGAAACTGCCGATACACTGTTTGAATTGGCGATGAGCTATGCTTATTCAGGCCTGATTGAAAAAGGATGGGGGATGCTGAAACGTATTCCTGAACACAATGACAATTATGCGCCTACTGCTTTGGCTAAATATGGGCCATTAGCAAAACGCGAACCCAATGAATGGCGACATCCCTTTAAGCTTGCGTTTGCCTATTATTTTAAAGGTGACAAACAAGCTTCAATTGCCCAGTTTGAAAAAGTTCTGGCAATAGATGCGAAGCATATTTGGGCAATGGGGTTTATTGCGCTTATTTATGGTGAGCAAGGACACTACGATGAGGCTATTTTACTGTGTAAAAAGGCTTTAGAAATAGAGCCGAATGCCACGGCTATTCACTTCTTATTGGGTGAGGCTTATCGTAAAAAAGGCAATACAATGGGTTTTTTGTCTGAAATAATGACCGTAGGACGACTTAAAACGGCTGAAAAATTTGTTTATCCGGACTTTTGAATGAGTAGAAAAAAAATCTCACAAATTTTTATTTTTTTAGCGTGTTTATCGGTTCTTCTTTTTGGAGTATTGGTACGCCCAAAGCTTTTTTATTTGCCAGAAAAAGGCAATCGCCCGGATTATTTGTTTGAAGATATGCGTCTTGTAGAATTTGTCAAAGGTGTTAAAACCATGGAAATGTCTGCTTCGAGCGCTTCTTTTGAGAGAGATTCAGAATTGCTGAATATGAAAAACTTGGAGGCTGTTTTTTTGCCTAAAGATCAAAAACCTGTTCATTTGTTGTCGCCAGATGCGCGATTGTACCTGACGACAGGTGCTATTTCCTTGTATCATCCTACGATTAATATGGTTTTGTCAGATACGCCGATTCAGCTACAGTCTAAAACAGCAATATGGCGTTCTCGTGAAGGCGAACTCTTGGCTACGGGTAATGTGCGTTTGGTGAGAGAAGGCTTGACGCTCTCTAGTGAAACGCTAGAGATGGATCAAGTGAGTGGACGTGTTCGGTTTTTTGGGAGGGCTCAGGCCCGTTGGGTGTTTTAAATAATGACAATTATGAAATTAGATCGTTTTTTGGTTAGTGCGTCTACGTATAGCCGACGCGATGCTTTTGCTTTGGTGACAGCGGGTCGTGTGACTGTGAATGGCAAGGTAGTGACGGATATGACAGCCCCTGTTCGCGTGGGACGAGATCAGGTTGCTGTTGGTGATGAAATCATTGTTTTTGAAGGGCGTCTTTTTTACTACAAACTATATAAACCATTGGGTGTTTTATCCACGATGGAAGACCCGAAAGGTCGTTTGAACTTATCTTCTTATTTGGATAAGTTACCGAAAGGAACCTTTCCTATCGGTCGTTTGGATAGAAAATCCAGTGGGTTATTGTTGGTGACGAATGATGGGGAATTTGCCAATACGTTAATGCACCCAAGTTTTAAACTTCCGAAAACCTATAGGGTTGGTTTGGACAAACCTCTGAGAATGGCGGATGCCAATAAATTAGCATTGGGCTTTTTTTTAGAAGATGGACCTGTTCGTTTCGAGTCTATTAAACTTCTGGATAAGTGTGTTGCAGATGTGGTGATTACTGA
>JAGYJO010000214.1 GCA_018402095.1 bacterium | reverse complement strand
AAGCTATTTTTATGTTGGCTATGCCAAACATAAAAATAGCTAGGCAATGGCACCTAGTGGGGAAATTTTTTGGATCAAACCATCTTTGGCCAAGATTTCCATTCCACCTAGTTTTTCGTAAAGGTTATCACCTTCGGCAACACTGACAAACCCATCAATGTTTCCTTGTACAAAATGAGAATCCAACGTCAAAGCATGCACCGCTTTTTCGCGTCCATCTAGATCTACCAACGTTGCTTTAAGTTGAATTTTTTCAGAATCCACCTTTTGCGCAATAAGTTGTTTTCCAGACTCAGACTCTGCAAGACCTGCAATCTGATCCAATTGTTGGTCAATTTGAACCAATCGAGCTTCTGCATTCTTACGTGCCTCAGCAATTTCAAACAACATATATTGTTTAAATTTCTCAGTAACAACAACCTTAATTGTCACTGAACGCTTCAATGTCACTGAACGTCCACCAGAAACCAATCCTGACGCCGCTGTTTTTTTCACCTGTTGTGCCATTCTAGATCCCTCTCCCCCCCAAAAAAAAAGTTCAGCCAATAAATTGGCTGAACTTATCCTGCATATTCAGAAATAGACAAAACTTCAACAGACACACGCTGTTGAGATTTGGCCGCACCAGCTTTGACAACCGTTCGCAAAGCATTAACGATACGACCTTCTTTGCCAACAACACGCCCAACATCGCCTTCAGCTACCAAAACAGTTAAAACATCATACTCGTCTCGAACAGACGATATCACTTTTACCTGTGACGGCTCATCCACCAATGCCAAGACCATAGTTTCTACAAGTTCTTTCACGGCAAAATCCGATCCAAAATGCTATTCAGCTTTTTTACGGTCTTTGCGAGCTACACCAAGGGATGAAGATTTTCTCTCAACCACAGGTACTGCACCAATTTTTCCCAATAAGCGTTGTACAGTTTCAGTTGGTTGCGCACCTACGGATAACCAGTAGTCAATACGCTCACGTTTTACTTCAAACTGCGCTTCTTGTCTTGTAGGATCATAGCTACCCACAACTTCGATAGATTGCCCATTACGAGCTTCTGAACTATTTGCTATTACAACACGGTACACCGGCTGTTTTTTTCTACCAAATCTCTTCAAACGGATTTTAATCGCCAATGTCCACCTCCTAAGGGGAATTTATAAATTTGTGGGCATTATACCCATAAGCCACGACAGCACACAAGGAGCAATGGCAAACAAACAGAAAACGGCACGACTCCCTAGCCACAAGATATCGCAAAATGCTACTTTAGCTACGCATAATAGGGCTAAAAAAACTGATTCTCTCAAGCCATTCAGACAAAACACCACCCTAGCTCAAAAAACACTATCTCATTAGTACGAAGGAACACGCTACAACCATGAACAACACACTATGGATCATTATCGGATCATTGATCTTTTTGGTATTGGGAGGATTACGTTTATTACCTTACCTCACCGCCAAATTATTCGAGATATTACCACTCCTCATTCTCGGATATATTTTCTATTTCATCTATAGCACCTCTCAAAAACACAAAGCAAAACCCCAAATTTTAGACACACAAAGCCATCGCCGATTTGTAGAACTACTCGTTTACATTTTGGTAAAAATAGGCAAATCAGACGGACACCTCAGCGCCGTTGAAACACGTATCATTTACGGCTTTTTTCAATCCCAAATGCATTATATTGAAACTGACCTCAAATGGATTGCAAGCCTCATCGAAACAGCACAAGCAGAAAACATGTCGCTAGAAACACTTTGTTCAGAGTTCAACACACAATTCCCCTACGAAGCAAAACTACTCTTACTCGAATTGATCGGCAAAATCATTACCGCCGACGGACACCTGGACAATAACGAAAAACAGGCCGCAGAATCCATACTCCACTTTCTTCATATCCAAGAAAAAGATGCTTATCGGTTCAACCAACTCTACCTCACGCAACAAAACAACACTAAAACATCTCACACAAAACAGCATTACGACACACTCGGCATTCAAGAAGGCGCGTCTGCCACAGAAATCAAAAAAGCCTACAGAGAAGCTTGCAAACAACACCACCCTGACAAAGTACATCATCTTGGCCCTGAATTTCAGAAAATTGCTGAAGAAAAAATGCAACAAATCAACGCGGCATACAAAGCACTTTCGGATCGTCGATGATTCCCGGATTGCAAGAAGCCGTCCAAAGAATGGACCATGCCGCGTTCGCACACATCTATATTATTTGGGCAGCGGATAACCACCAAGCCCCCATCCCCACGACAACAAACGAAGCAGAAATACGTGAATCGTGGGTACAGATATTAGATATTCTAGGAATAGGATCCCCTGACGTTTTCCTCAAAAAGCTTGTCACCCATTGGTCTTGGATACTCAAAACACTAGCGACCAACAAAGAAGATCCAACAGCAGCAAAAATCAAAGACTTATTGAGCGGTAAAATAGGACATGATGCAGATCCAAAAGACAACAAAAGTGGCACACTATTACGGATCAGCCCGATCTACAA
>JAGYJO010000213.1 GCA_018402095.1 bacterium | reverse complement strand
TAATTTGACGTACCAAATCCATCGCAACGCCTACAATGATTAACATAGCAGTGCCACCCAAACCTTGGAAAACCGAAAATCGGGTCCACAAAAAAGCCAATATAGGTATCAGGGCTATAGCTGCAAGAGAAAAAGCTCCCAAAAATGTCATTTTAGAGATTATCGCATCTAAATAATCAACAGTCTGCTGTCCTGGTCTAATACCCAAAACAAATCCACCATTTTTCTTCAACATGTCCGCTATATCCTGAGGGTTAAACGTAATGGCTGTATAAAAATAAGTAAAAAAGAAAATCAAAAAACAAAAAAAAGAATTATACACAACACTGTCGTAACTAAACAAAGCGGTCAATTTTTCAGCCAATCCAGGAAATGGCAGATATTGAAAAAACATTAATGGGAACTGTAATATCGCTGAGGCAAAAATAATGGGCATAACCCCACCCTGAATTAACTTCAAGGGAATAAAACTACTCTTACCACCAAGAACCTGACGACCAACAACTCTTTTAGCATAATGTATAGGAACTTCACGTTGTGCCTCTTGAATAAAGACTATTGCTATAATTAAACTCAAAAAGACAGCAATCATCAATAAACCAGAAAGAAAAGATCCCTGAATTACAATCCATTGATACGCATCTCTAGCATAAGAAGGCATCCCCGCTAAAATACCAACAAAAATCAATATAGACGCACCATTCCCTATACCATATTCAGTCATCACCTCGCCTAACCACATAACCAAAGCAGCACCAGCAACTAGGCCAACAACAGAAGAAAACAAAAACAAGCCGAAGGAAACGCCATCCTGAATAAAAGAGCGAAACCCTATGGACATAACTATTGCCTGAAAAAAAGACAGTGCGACGGCAAGATATCTAGTGTATTGCCCAATTTGTTTTCTACCGAAGTCGCCTTCCTGGGAGAGTTCCTTCAATTTAGGCCATACAATAGTCAACAATTGAATAATAATGGAGGCATTAATATACGGTAAAATACCAAGTGCAAACACAGAAAAACGGCTCAACCCACCGCCTGAAAAGAGGTTAAAAAAACCGAGAACTCCCCCACCAGAGAACAAGGCCTTAATACTTTCTAAGTCAATTCCAGGCAAGGGAACATGAGACCCAAATCTATACAAAGCAACTAACGCCAAAGTGAAAAATAACTTTTTACGAAGATCCTTTGACTTAAACAAGGAAAAAAACGACATCAAATACTACGCCGACAGCTGAGAAGACATCTGAACCGTAGCACCCACAGCCTCCAGAGATTTTTTCGCACCAGCGGAAATCAAGTCACATTCAAAGGATGTCCATGACACAGCTTGAGTCAAGGATCCAATAACTTTCACCTGCTTACTAGAAGATACAAAGCCCAATCCACGAATATCGCTAAGCGTAACAACCGACAAATCTTTCAACGCACGCTCTATTAGATATAAAGAAAGAGCCTCATAAGTCTTACCGGAAAGACTTGCAAAACCTCTTTTTTTCGGAAGTCTTCTATAAAGTGGCATTTGACCACCCTCAAAACCAGCACGTCGAGAATAACCCGTACGACTCTTTTGACCTTTATGCCCACGACCAGCTTCACCACCTTGACCGGCAGAATTCCCACGCGCACGGCGAACACGTTTTTTAACAGATCCCTTTGCAGGTTTCAGTTCAAATACGGACATATCCTATTACTCCTCAGAAATATAAACAGGCAAAGCCTTACCACGAACAAGCACTTCTTCCGAAAGACTTTTACAAGTACTCAAACAGACCAATGCCGCCTTTGCAGAATTAATAGGATTTCTACTACCCAAAGATTTCGCAACAACGTCCTTCAGCCCCAATGCTTCCAACAAAATACGCACAGCACCACCGGCTATAACACCAGTACCGGGCTTAGCTGGTTTCATCATAACTCTAGAAGCTCCAAAATGAGCCTCAATAACGTGAGGCAAAGTACCCTTCGTTATATTTACTTTAGAGCTTGATTTACGCGCTTTCTCAATCGCCTTCTTGATAGCAACTGGCACTTCCTTAGATTTACCCAAACCAATCCCTACAGATCCTTTACCATCACCAGAAATAACAAAAGCACGGAAAGCCATACGCTTACCGCCCTTGACAACTTTAGTGATTCTGTCAATCCGGATGACTTTCTCTATGAAATTATCTTCTGGACGTTCACTACTGTTATTACGACGAAACGGTTCCATTATTACTCCTCTTAAAATCCTAAATCAAAAAACCAAACCAGCTTTGCGTGCTGCATCAGCCAAAGCCTTAACTTTACCCGTGTATCGATAACCACGCCGGTCAAACAAAACAGGACCGACATTGACCTTTAATGCAGCGACAGCAAGCTCTGTACCTACAGATACCGCACCAGCCAAATCGCCCTTGGTACCCAACTGCAAAGTAGATGCAGAAGCCAAAGTTCGACCCTGTGAATCATCTACGATTTGAGCGTAGACATTCAAATTACTTTTATACACACACAAACGAGGACGATCAGCTGTCCCCTTTGTTTTTTTTCCAAATCTATGACA
>JAGYJO010000212.1 GCA_018402095.1 bacterium | reverse complement strand
AATTAGTCATGGCCAAAATAGTCGTTTTTGGAACACAAGACTTTGCGCAACTCGCTCATTTCTATTTGTCTCAAGAAGGTAAGCATGAGATTGTTGCCTTCACGCTTCATCAACAGTACATTGAAAATGTAAACTTCTTGGATCTACCTGTTGTACCTTTCGAAACCTTAGAAGCCAGTTACCCGCCACAAGACTTTCAAATTTTTGCTCCGTTGAGTTCCGCCAAGATGAATAGTATTCGTCAACGGATTTATGAGCAGATAAAATTCAAGGGTTACCGCTGCATCAGCTACATTAGCCCGAGGGCTACTTACTATGAGACACCCATCGGTGAAAACTGCTTCATCTTTGAGAATAATGTCATCCAGCCGTTCACCATGATAGGTGATAATGTTGTCATGTGGAGTGGAAACCATTTGGGTCACCATAGTAGCATTGCGGACCACTGCTTTATCGCTTCGCATGTAGTGATTTCGGGCCACGTGACTATTGAGCAAAACTGTTTCATTGGCGTGAACGCGACGCTAAACAACGGTATCACAGTTGCAAGAAATACGTTTATTGGATCCGGCGCTTTAGTGACGGCAAGTACCAAAGAGTTTGGTGTGTATCCCGGAGCCGCTGCTGAATTATCACGAGTGCCGAGTAACAAATTACGGGGCGTATGAATGCGGTGGAATAAATTAGGGTTGATATTTACACCAGACACGAATTATTCGTGGTCACAGTCTCACGCACAGGTGCCTACGGTAGACTTTGTATCAAACAAGATCTGGCGTGTATACTATTGCACTCGTGACGCAATGAACCAAAGCCGTATTTCATACTTCGACGTAGAAGCAGGAAACCCAAGTAACGTGCTTTACAGTCACAACTCACCCATCCTAAAGTTGGGGGTGATGGGAGCGTTTGATGATGCCGGCATGATGCCTTCGTCCATTGTTACTGTAGCTGGTGCGAAGTATCTTTACTACACAGGCTGGGCCGTCCGCCGGTCTGTCCCATACCAGAACGCCATAGGTCTAGCAATAAGTCGAGACGGTGGCCAGACTTATGAGCGTGCCGGAAAGGGGCCGGTGCTAGGTGTGTCGCTGCACGACCCGTATTTCATAGGCACTGCGACTGTAATCCACGAAAATGGCCATTGGCGTAACTGGTATGCAACCTGCACGAGTTGGGAAATCATCGATGGCAATGTGGAGCCGCGCTACCACTTGAAATATGCGGAATCGCAAGATGGCATTGAATGGCGACGCGATGGCAAAGTGGCAATAGACTACAAGGACGCCAATGAAGGTGGTTTGGTGAGAGCGTCAGTACTGATGCAGAACGGTCGGTATTTGATGTGGTTTTCACGTCGGAGTGCGTCGAGATATCGTACAGATCGCCAGAACAGCTACCGCATAGGCTACGCAGAATCCCTTGATGGGATCAATTGGAAGCGAATGGATGAGTTCGCGGGTATCGATTTATCAGACACTGGGTGGGATGCCGACATGATTGCCTACCCTCATGTCGTGCAAAACGAGACAACATCATTTATGTTTTATAACGGAAATGGTTTTGGGCAAAGTGGAATTGGTGTCGCTATGCGGCAAGGAGAGGTGAAATGAATGACCTTCAAGCGCGGTTTGTGCGCGATGGATACGTGATCTATAAATCAGATGTTATTTTAGCGAAAGTAGTGAAGTTGCAATCTCTGTTCGAAACGAAGTTTCAAAGTCGTTTTGACACTGATACTGTGATGAACAGAAATTTAATTAAAAGATTTGCGGAGTCAATTGATTTGGCAGAGTTATACGCCTCATCTGAAATTTACCAAATGGTCAAAAGTTTGGGTGTGAAGACGCCTGTATATTGTGGGCCAGCATTTTCCCACTACACTCATACTGATCTGACAGGTAATTGCTACGGCCTACCGTGGCACCAAGACTATCCTTCGATGGCGTCATCTTCTTCCTCGGTCATTGTTTGGATAAGTGTTAACGACTGCAGCGTACATACGCACAGCATAGAGGTGGCGCCCGGACAACATGTGAACGGCCTTTTGCCGGGGGAACAAACTGACACCGGCTACATCTGTAGCTGCCAGACATTTGCAAATAGTAAAGTGCTAAATGTATGTGCGGGTGACGTGCTTCTATTTTCACCGTATTTACCTCATCGGACGTTTATGAACCCTGCTAGTACTGCATACAAGCTCTCTTTCTCTCGCAGATTCGACGACCTTGATGACCCAGGGTGGCGAAAAAATAAATTTGCTAACGCATATTGTACCTCCGTAGATAGGGTGCTTTTTACACAAACTCTAGATTCTTGAGGACCTCCCCGGGTATGTCGTGCATCCGTCAGAAGGTCGTTGTTCAGGATAAACTTCTTAGTGGCAGCAAATGCTGTCAAAGGAGCGGCATCAAACTGTGACAAATCCACCGCAACTGTGATCACAATAATAGCGATCAGCTCTCTTCCGCCGTGTTTTTGTACCCTGTACGGGACGAAGGACTGCCAAAAACATCAGAAGATGGATGACTATAGTATCCGAGTAAAGTTTT
>JAGYJO010000211.1 GCA_018402095.1 bacterium | reverse complement strand
AAATTCCTGATGGCTTTTAAATCAAAATTAGATGCCCACGACTGCAAAGTCATGGTTCAAAAACGAGAAGAAGAGGTGTCTCATGAACACGATCAATAAATTTAACGCGACCATGAGGAGTTCGGCGGTCACAGCCGAGACGACGGTGAAGGCGGCTACAACAGCAGATGTAGCGGAAACGTCACCGGCCAAAGCTGAATCCCTGGTAGATGCGACGCCAAAACAGATGCAAGGGTTGTCAGAATTAATAGGGACAGCCATTGGGTCGTTGCGTGATACAGCTGCGAAGGTCAGCCAAGAGTTGGGATCTTCTGCGACTCAGAATGGATTGGGCGACACGTTGATGTCGGTGAAAGACCGTGTTCTGACAAAAGTGGAAACCAAATTTGAAGAACAAAAAGCGGGCTTGAAATCGGCTCTGAAACACCCTGATTTGATCAAGTCTCTTTTGGGGAGTGAGAGCTGCCGTTTGGCGATCAAAGCCATTGGAATGACCTTTACGCGAATCACGCCGAACGCTGTACTCAAAAAAGCATCTCCAGAAGATGCGGATATTTGGAAGCAAAAAATATCCAGTATGCAATTGATGAATGACAATGGCATGATTAAAAATGCCATTAATAGCGTGGTAAAAGGCACCTTTAAAGACTCCTTTCGGGTTTCTCCTGAAAACCTCTCTAAAATCAAAGATGAGCTCACTACTATCCAAGATAAGCTATCCAACCCAGATATTGGTACGGATGAAAAAAAACAATTGGAAAGTGAATCCAGACTTCTCAAAAACTTATCGGGTAAATTTGAATCTCGGATTAACCAAAAGGAATTGTTGAGACAAGGGTTGAGTGGCGATGGCATGGCGCTGACGGACTCTCTTTTGAATATGTTGGACAATCAAAATACGCAATCAGCTGTTTCCGTTGTAGGGACGATTTACCAAGGATTGCAAGACGAGTCGACAGGGCTGAAATCCAGTTTGTAAGGGCTTCTCGACGATAAGGATAACCCTCTCAGACGGATTGTTGCTGAAAAAGTAGGTGAGAAAGCCTTGTCGGGTCTGACCTTGTTGGTGTCGGATGAGGGGTTGGCCATTGCAAATGAGTTGGTTGGTTTGGGTAAAAAAGACTTGTTGATGTCCTTTTTGCAGGATCCAATGCAGATGATGATGGACAATAGCGAAACACTCTTGACGGCGGGTAGCAATCTCTTTGAGCACATGGTGGATTTGGTGAATAAAGACAGTAATATTCCTTTGCTAACCACTCTTTCAAATCAAAAAATAGGGGCGCCGGAGATAGCCACGCTCAGAGAGGTGTTGCCTATGGTGAAAGATGCGGCACTGGAGCATAAGCATGGGATCAAACCTACCCCGGGATATCCTTCGAAAACAGCCCTGTTGACTGCGAAAGTCGCCCAGCTGGTGGATCAGAAATTGGTCGCGATGGGTGCGGATCCGACAGCGCCAGAAAAACCGTTGGGCGAATTGGTGGATTCTTTTGCGGCACAATTGTCGAAAGCAACGACGATGGCGGAGTCGCTTAATAAATCGGGGCCAGTTGTCGCTGCACCTGTTTCTGAGAAATATAGGGGCACCATGCTTGGAAGCGTGCTATCGGTCAAAAATACAGCGTCCGCTTTGTTTCAAAATACGGTGACACAGCCTATCCTCAACAAAGCCAAAGGCGCGGCAACAATGGTGGGTGCCGGGGTTGTTGCGGGTAAAATTGACAAACAATTGGCGAAGGCTGGGCTGACGGCCGAGTCTGCATCATCGGAGGTATCTGCGCCCAAAGAAAAACCGGTGAAACAGGAGACCGAAAAACTCAGTCTGACACTGGATCGTGAAAAGGTTCAATCCTTTGCGGTGAGTACAGCCTCTATGGTGTTTCGTGCGTTATCTGAAAACCCACTGATGATAGACTCGGGTCTGAGCGCAGCGCGATCATTCGTATCCGATGCGGTGGATATTTTGTCGCAAGAGGCGACGCCAAAGGAACGTACCACCGCGTTGACGACCTTGGTGAATGACCACGCCGAAACCTTGGGGACGACATTGAGAGAATCGGGTAATTCTTTGGCGGAAAAAGTGGCGGATCTGATCTCTGACGCAGATACACTTTTGAGTAGTGATATTGTCCAACGGTCTTTGCGGAAATCGAAGCTTCCTACAGATGCGGTTATTTCCAGTATAGGTCAAAAAATAGCGGATAAAGTTTCGGATAAGGTGACGGGTTTTGCAGACAAAGTCACGACAGCGGGATCTGAGGCGATGGAGAAAGTTGGCGCGAAGCTGGATAAAGTCGGTGTCGAAAAAACAAAGGGCGAAGCCAAGTCCGAATCTGCTGGCGCATCGAAGGAGCCCAAAGAGAAAAAAGACATGACCTACAAAGTTTCTCAAGACGCGTATGACCGTTTGGGCGTGGTCTCTGGGAAAGTGGACAAGCCTGGTACGGCGGTGTTGCGGTTTATTAGTGGCTTTGTTCAGGATGGGGGGTAGTGGTGTTGGTGTATCGTAAGTAGGGCGCTTTTGTTTCGTGATGTCTTTTTTTTGTACCT
>JAGYJO010000210.1 GCA_018402095.1 bacterium | reverse complement strand
CTTGTAAATGAGGTCTTATTTGGTTGAAAATGGACTCTTGCGAAAACCACTGTATCGGTTTTTGTTGTTTTTTAGCCTCTACGCTGGCGGATACTACCCCTTTTTGGGCGTGTCCAAGGTTTCGGGTTCCCTTTTAAACGGGTCTTGAAACCTACAAAATGAGTAGATGGCGCAAATTCTCTTTTAATGAGGTAGCCATGATATTAATTATTGGAGCGGGAGCCGCTGGTTCTGTTGTTCTTAAAAAATGCATACAAAATAAAGATGTTTTCGGAGAGATTCATCTGGCGAGTCGTACTTTTTCAAAATGCCAAAAGCTCAAAGCCGATGTCAATGATCAGTGCGAAATTCATGAATTGGATGCAGACAATACAGAGGACGTTATTCTCCTTTTGAAAAAACTGCAGCCAAAATTGGTCATTAATATGGCATTGCCGTATCAGGATCTGTCCATCATGGATGCCTGTCTTGCGACGAATACCCATTATATGGATACCGCTAATTATGAACCAAAAGACGAGGCCAAGTTTTCCTATAGCTGGCAATGGGCGTACCAAGAGCGTTTCAAAAAAGCCAATCTATTGGCCTTGTTGGGTTCTGGATTTGATCCTGGTGTGACCAATGTATTTCTTGCTTATGCTAAAAAGCATCATTTTGATCGCATTGATACCGTCGATATTATTGATTGCAACGATGGGGATCACGGTCATCCTTTCGCGACAAACTTTAATCCAGAGATCAATATTAGAGAGATCACGCAAGAAGGTCGTTGGTATAAAGACGGCGAATGGCAAACAACTGAACCGTTATCGGTCTCGCACTCTTTTGACTTTCCTGAAGTGGGTGAACGCAAAGCCTATTTGATGTTTCACGAAGAGATGGAATCTTTGACCAAGCATTTTCCTGAAATCAAACAAATGAAATTTTGGATGACGTTTTCAGACAATTATTTGACGCATCTGAAAGTGTTGCAAAACGTTGGCATGACAGGTATTGCACCTGTCAAACACCATGGCGTAGATATTGTTCCTTTGGAGTTTTTGAAAACATTGTTACCAACGCCGTCAGAGTTGGGTAAAAACTATACCGGCAAAACGAGTATCGGCTGCATTATTAGTGGTATGAAAGATGGCCAACCCAAAAAAATCGTTATCTATAACGTGTGTCCCCATCAGCATGCCTATGAAGATGTTGGCGCGCAATCTGTTTCCTATACAACGGGTGTTCCCGCTATGATCGGCGCCAAAATGATTGTCACGAAAGCGTGGACGGGTGAGGGTGTATATAACATTGAACAATTTGATCCAGATCCATTTATGGAAGAGCTACCAAAGCAAGGGTTACCATGGAAAATAAAAGACTTAACAGTATAGATCTGGGTGCGATCAAAACTCCGGCTTATATTCTTGATGAAAGAACCCTTAGAAAAAATGGGGAGATATTGAAATCTATCTCTGAAAAAAGTGGTGCCAAATTTTTGTTGGCATTGAAGGCTTTTTCCAGCTACTGCACCTTTCCTATTTTGAAAGAGTATTTGTATGGCACAACGGCCAGCTCTTTGAATGAATACAAATTGTCGGTAGAGGAATTTGGTAAAGAAACGCATATCTACAACGCAGCTTATAGGCCCGATGAATTTGATTCTTATTTAGAGCATTCATCACATATTACTTTTAACTCTTTTTCTCAATGGAAACTCTTTCGAGATAATGTGAAAAAATCGGCGCATCGTCCAAGCTGTGGTATTCGAATCAACCCTGAAATATCACATGTGAACACCAGCCTCTACAATCCTTGTGCGCCCTATTCTCGTTTTGGTGTAACCAAAAAAGAATTTGAAGCGGATGAATTAGAAGGCATCGAAGGCTTTCATTTTCATACGCTCTGTGGCAGCCAGGCCGAGTCTTTGGAAAAAACACTGGCGGCAGTTGAAGAGAAGTTTGGTGAGTATCTACACCGTGTGAAGTGGGTCAATATGGGGGGCGGTCACTATATCACGGCACCCACCTACAATGTTCCGTTGCTCATTGACTTGATCAAAAAATTCAAAGAAAAGTATGACGTGGAGGTCTATTTGGAGCCTGGCGAAGCAGTGGTCTTGCACGCGGGCTATTTGGTGGCCTCTGTTTTGGATATTGTCAAAAATGAGAAAGAGATTGCTATCTTGGATACGTCGGCAACGGCGCATATGCCCGATATCTTGGAAATGCCGTATCAGCCCAACATTCATAACGCGTCGAAGTCGCCGACAGAGCTAGCACATTCGTATCTTTTGGGTGGTGCGACATGTCTCTCTGGCGATACGATCGGTGAATACTCTTTCTCAGAACCATTAACCGTTAATTCGAAACTTCTTTTTAAAGATATGGCCCAATATACGATCGTGAAGAATACGATGTTTAATGGGATCAATTTGCCCTCTATTTCTATTCTGCGAGAAGATGGTACCTTGGATTTGATCAAAAGCTTTGATTATCAAAGCTTTAAATCAAGGGTTTAGTCGCTACGGGATTTTAAGGGCTTTGCTCTTTGGATCCCATAGGGGCTTGTCTTTAGTAATC
>JAGYJO010000021.1 GCA_018402095.1 bacterium | reverse complement strand
AGCCTTCGGCCAATACCAGCACCCGCCGCATCGCATCAGGAAGGTTCATTTCCTTGGGTTCGCCGACACTAGCCCCACCGGATTCGAGCATCGCGTGGAGGAGCTCCATGAGTTCCTCTACCGTCTGTCCCAAGCTATCGATGAACATGAGTGCTGTTTCTTTGTCTTCTAGCGATGTCTTGAGAGCACCAATCACCATCCCAAACTCAAACAGGGGGTTTTTGAGCTCGTGGGCGATGGTACGGGTGAGCTGCGCATAGACAGAGTCATGCCAAGATTTTTCGAGGAGTTTTTGTTGGAGCTGGAGGTCTTCGTAGGCGGTTTGGAGGGAGGTGTATGAACGACGAAGACTATTAATTAACGAAATTAAACTCAAAACAATAATAATAGAAACAAAAAAAATAGAGGTTAACCTAATAATATTTTGAAAATATGGCGAGGTAATAACTGGTGTAGGGGAATAGTATCCAGATACCTCTAGAAATAACATACAACAAATCGGAATTAGGCAACCAAAAAAAACATATTTGATTTTTTTAAAATCAAATATGACCAAGGGTAGCCCTAAGTACGAAAAAAACAAATACTGAATACCAGCCTCTTGTCCGAAAGAAGCCGCATAATATGCCGCTGTAACACTTGTCGTTAGTAACAGAAAAAAACGTGAAAAAGTATGATAACCAAGCTTACCAAGAGCAATAATAGCCAAAAACGATGTAATGATAATTATTAAAGCATTAGATAAAGCAACAGAATATATACGAAAAATAAATATATAAGGGAAAGCAACACATGAAACGACTAATGCAATATAATTGGTAAGAAGTAGTTTTTCCTGTAACTCAACAGGCCCCTTAATTGTCAGAAATGTCTTTAAATTTCTAAACATTTATCTATTTAGCATCTCCCGTAATCGACAAACTTTCTTTTAAGCTCAAAAGTCTGTCTACAAACTGACGCCCCCCCATAGCCACTAATCCTTCATTGTATCTCCGAGCTTCCCACTCCCAAATATTCTGACTCCCCCACCCTTCGCAGATTGAAAGCCAAATACGACTTTGCCTGTTGAATTCTGGTAAGTCTTTTTTAAATGACTTAGGTACAACTACAGAGCCATTTTGCAAAGCAGCCAAGTGAGATTTAATGCTACGTGTCATTTCTAAAATAGATTCATTTCCACGCTCCGCAACCAATCCATAACTTTCTTCAAGGGACTTCCCAGAACGAAGATACAAGTCAACCCGATTAAAACTAGGTAAGATTTCTAAATATTTCAAAAAAAGAACCTTCTCCGAAACAGAGGAAAGATCAAGGCCCTGATTGATTTCTTGAATTGCAGTATAAACTCTCATCAAATAATTCAAGTTAGGGTCTTCGGACTGCTTGCCAGATTCAATGAAGGGTTGAAAGTCATTATATCTTTCATCCAACTCATTCAATACAGTCAATAACTTCTTAATTCTTTGCCGTGTTTCTTTTGAGTGCGAATTAATGTCGTTATGGCTTTCAACCGCCTTTGCAGAATATCTGCCTATATATTTCAGAGTTAAATTCTCGAGCAACTGATCCATCCATAAACCCTTTACAGCTGCGCCGGCGGCAATTGCATGTACACTGCCTGACGAGTCCTCTTTCGCCGTTTCCAGTTGAGTGTGAGAAGGCCACCGTAATTCAAACTGACTTCCAGCCTCAAGCACGGTAGATTCAAAATAATTATGCAAGGTAATAAAAAAATAAGAAGGGACAGAGCCCGCTAATGTATTAAGCTCAGAAACTACCTCATGCATAGCCTGAATTTTCTTACTCTCAAGAAGGGCTTCGTCGAATGAACCCTCAGCCTTTTTTAATTTAGGAGATGGGGACATTTGCAACTTCGACAATGTTCCCGAACTCAATCTAGACATCATTTTTCTATTATCTAATTCAACAGCTTCTGGACATTCGACAAGGCTAAAAACATCTCTCTCTTCATCATTAGCAAAAAGAGCCCGAATCCATTTATCCAACAATACACTTTCTTCGGTAGAAAACTTCATTTTATCCACCACAGAAGAATCCCCTAGCTCCACAGGGTAAGCAGTGTGAACCAAAGCAGAACAAAACGTATTTTGTAATATTTCTAGCTCTCTACCCTTATAAAGAGATCGCTCCTCAGCCCATGCCATCCCAGATCTCTCAACATCATCTATCTTGGAGACAAAAGAGTCGCTAAATTGCGACGCTATATCCGGAACAACAATAGTAACGGTAACATCGGATACAGTCTCGCCCAGCACCTGAAAATCAAGTGTAACATCCGCTAATTCTGGAAAAACCGGGTTTGGAACTATCTTTGAAAAAGTAATTAATTGTTTTTGAGACAAAAGGGAAGCAACATCTACTAGCCGCTGTTTGAGCTCAGGCGTAATTCCAAGAGAATACAAGCCCTTGATCTCAGATGTAATCCCAGGAGCAGATACATGTTTAAACATTCTAAAGAAAAACCTCCACACATAGATAAAGCCACACGACGAAAAAAAACATATATTAAATAGGCATAAAAGGCATACCTATCCAAACCATTTTTAAAGTTTTCCCTATTATTCCAGATAAAAGGTCCAAAGACAAAAGAAGACAATTCTGGAATACCAGAATTGTCTTCTTTTGTCTATTTAGTTTGGGACTGACCCAACAACTGAGCTAAGGGGGTAAACTCTGGCTGCCGATCAGTCCCTGCGGTGTGAGCATTGCTGCTCAAACTGTTATCGGATCTTCTCAGAAAAAATTACAGGGAAATTTCTTGATGCATTATAAACCGGTATTCCTGTCCATTTCAAACGCAACGTCATCGAAATTGGTTTCTACGACCGGGGCAAATCCAACATGGCAGAGCGCACAAAACGGGATATTATCGATATATCAGACATAGCGAAGAGACCGGGCGTGATGAATCTCGCCCCTACAGCTAGGGTCGCAATTCATTGCGCCCACCCTCTCCCCTTCACCGACCACAACCCCGGCAAACACTGGATGGCAGGATCATCGGCCAGATCCGCCAACATGCCTCGCCATGGCATATGCTGCGCCAAACCTGTCTCGGTCACCACCACCCCAGAAATACCCAAACACCGCGTCATCGCGATCACATTCTCAGGGTTGTCATCGACAAAGGTCACATGACGGTCACAGGCTATCCCATCCCGCTGCAAGGTGCCGCGAATGACATGCTCTGCGTAATTGACCTCTGGCTTTCCCGCCCAGATCACACCAGAAAAGCGTTCCGCGACATGCCCCACCACGGGATAAAGAGAGTCACCCGACACGACATAGCGATCGGGATTCAGACAGATCACTGGAAAATCTGGCATAGCCGCACGGATCCGTTGCATCGCCAAAAACATCGGGTCGGTGACAGCCGCAGGCGTCGCGTGGGTGAATACAAAAACATCGGCCAAGTCTGGCACGTCCACCAAAAATCCGCCCGCTTCGGACACATAGATCCCCGCACTCGGAAGTCCATAGAGAAACACGCGCTTCCCAGACACCAAAACCCGCAGCGACGGATCCGCGGCCAAGGTCAGTCCTGAGCTCAAAACATGAGAAATCGGAACATGAATACCCATAGATTTCAGATGATCTGCGATTTCTGTGGGCGATGCCGACGTGTTATTGGTCGCGATGTAGACGGCAGCACACGCTTGCAAGTCGCGGATCTTGTCCACCACGCCGGGAAAGGGAACGCCGTCATTGTAGATCACGCCTGAAGCGTCTAGGATGTAGGTCATGGAGACAGGAAAAAGGAACACCCTGAGGACGCGTCCTTTACCAAGAAGACAAACCCGTAATCCCGCGAATAGTCTCCACATCAATACCTTTGGCCGCCATCGCACGGGCGACTTCGAGCTTACCCTCTAGTTTCCCTTCAGCTTTTCCTTCCAATTTTCCTTTAGAAAAACTTTCTTCCACCGCAGTATCCATGACATTTTTCAGATCACGGTAAACTTTGGCACTCTCTTCATAGGCCTGGCGTTCCACTGGCGTGAAGGCCGCGATTTCCGCAACCTCAAACAGTTTCTTAAAAACCCTGTCACGTAAACGTGTGGGGTATTTGTCCAAATGAGGAAGATTTTTCAGCACATACAGCCATTGGTCAAAACGGGTTTCTAATTCGGCTTCAGTTTTGCGAAATTTTGGCATTTCCAAATACACATATGTCAGTTTGTCATAAAAAACACGCTGGGTCTCAATATCAGTCAGCTTCACCTTGTAGAGCATTTTGTCCGCTTCGGCTTTGTCTTCTTCGAAAGAAGCGGGGGGGGCCGGGGGCGAAGCCCCCGGAAGCAAGTTTTCCAAGGGGCTTCGCCCCTTGGAATCCCCGTATTTGCTTATTTGTACAATAAACTTCTCACCACGGTCATTTTCGCAATAGATATCGAACACCGCACGGCGCTCAAAAGCCGTGATACCCAACTGCTCAGGCGTCATATAGGTAATATGTGTGATAACGCCTTCTTCTTCTCTCAAAATTTCATTGAGAAAATCGATGAGCAGATCTTTGTTGAACTCTTCGCCAAAGATTCGCTTGAATCCAAAATCAGTGAACGGGTTGATGTATTTTGACATAGCTTCTTTTTATACCAGATTTGGAAGACACAAGAACAGACTTGTCGAAGGATGGCCGCCCAGTTTTCACCCCAAAAAGAAATACGCACCCGACCGTCAAAGACCCACTAAGAAACTATTCACCCCCCACCAATTCCGCCAACGTCACAAACCCAAATCCTCGCTCCCGCAAACCCGCCACAATCTGGGGCAAGGCCGCAAGCGTTGCATCCCCACCATTGTGCATGAGAACAATACTGCCAGGCGACGCCGCAGTCACCACACGCCGCACCACATCTCCTGCATAGTCTGTGACATACTGGCCTTTGATATCTTTGGGCTCATTACGAATGGGGAAGCGCTGGTTGCGCACCGTGTAGTCTTCCGCATTGATGGTCCACATCACCGTCACCAGCCCGGCCTCCGTCAACACGCCCTGAACCCGGGAATCTGTATTGCCGCCGGGTGGCCGAAACCACACCGGGGTCTGACGGGCATATTGGGTGATCAGCGCTTGGGTTTTGCGCAATTCGTCTCTAATCTGATCATCTGACAAACGGGTAAAGTCTGAGTGCGAATATGAATGGTTGGCCAAGACATGGCCTTCATCCGCAATTTGTCGCGCCAAATCTGGTTCTTTTTCGACACTACTCCCCACGACAAAAAACGTGGCCTTCACCCCCAGGCGCCGCAGCTCCACCAACAAATTTTGGGTAAATGGCGACTTCGGGCCGTCATCAAAGGTCAAGGCCACCACGCGATTGTCCGTGGGACCGCGCCAGAGCGCATTGCCATTCGCCGTAACCAGGTCCGGGAATAACAGTACGCCAAGAAATAGGGCTAAAAAAACATACCCGAAAGGGCGCCACCCCTTCACCACACCCTTACTCAATAATATGGGCACCGAGTGTGCGTAACTTCCCCGGGAAATCATCATAGCCACGTCGTAAATGCTGAAGACCATGGACGATGGTTTCGCCCTCAGCGGCCAATCCTGCCAAAATCAAAGCCGCGCCAGCTCTCAAGTCTGTGATTTTGACTTCTGCGCCGCTGAGCCTGGGCACACCCGTCACATAGGCCGCCCCATTATGAATACGAATATTCGCCCCCATACGTAGCAATTCATGGGCATGCATAAACCGGTTTTCAAAAATATTTTCAGTCACCACGCTGGTCCCGTCAGCAATAATCTGAAGCGCCATCATTTGGGCTTGCATATCGGTGGGGAACCCGGGGAAAGGTTGGGTCTCAATATCCACCGCTTTGAGCACGCCCACATACCTGGCACGAATACTGGTTTCATTGACGGTAATTTCCATCCCCGACGCTTTGAGCTTTTGCAACAACGGCTCCAAATGCTCTGGCACCACATGCGTCACGGTAATATCGCCCTTCGTCATCGCCGCCGCGATCAACAGGGTACCCGCCTCCACACGGTCCGAAATCGTCGGATGCTCATGCCCCTGCAGCGTCGGCACACCTTCGATCACGATGGTAGAGGTACCCAGACCCTCGATACGTGCGCCAGCGCCAACAAGAAACTGTCCCACATCCCAAACTTCCGGCTCTCTGGCGGCATTTTCGATGATCGTGGTACCCTCACCCAAGCTGGCTGCCATCATGACATTTTCAGTCGCCCCCACAGAAGGGAAGTCCATATAGACGGTATTCCCGATGATTTTTTTGGCACGCAACTCGACAAAGCCATGTTCGATTTTGTGGGTAATCCCCAGACACTCAAACCCTTTGAGGTGAATATCAATGGGCCGCGATCCAATCGAACACCCGCCAGGCAAGGGCACCTTGGCATACCCTGTTTTGGCGACCAAAGGGCCTGCCACAAAGAAAGAGGCCCGCATCGCTGTCACCAGTTCATACGGCGCGATATGCCGTACTTTTTTGAGATTTGCGACTTTGACATGCCCACGGTGATACTCGGCACGCACACCCAAGGCATTGAGCATTTTGATCATGATATTCACATCCATGAGGTTGGGAACATTGGTCAACGTGCTATGCCCATCCATCATGAGGGTGGCTGCCAACAATGGTAAAACAGCATTTTTGGCCCCAGACGCAGCCACCTCACCCGTCAGGACATTCCCGCCAATGACCTTAAGCCGTGGCATGCGCGGCCCCTTTTGCCAGAGCCACAATCTGATCTACTTGCTGCAAAAAGTCCGCCAACTCACCGCTATTGGTCAAATGCGCCTGACAAGCATCCATCGCCGCATAAATATTTTGCCCCGAACTATGGCCATAATTTTCCTGATCATCCAGACGCTTGAAGGTCTCAAAATCCAAATCATCCCCAGGTCGTCTGCGGGATGCAATACGGCTAAACCGCAATTCCGCCGGGGCATCAACACCTATCATTTGAACACCCTGAGCCACGAGGTATTGGACCTCAGCAATATTACGCACACTATCAAAAACAACAGGCTGACCCAACGCCTCAGCACTTTTGAAGGCTTCACGTGCCAAAAAGTCCTGCCCATGTTCCGCCTTGAGCTGGTTGGCCGTAGCGATCAATGTTTCGCGGCTTTCAGACAACCCTTTTTCAGAAACCGTTTTTCGAACCACGTCGGAGAGAGAGACCCACACAAACCCTTTTTCTACCAAATAAGAAGACGCCGATGATTTCCCAGAGCCATTGGTACCCACCAACCCAAGCTTAATATGTGACATACCTAGATCTTCCTCAAGCAAAAGAAAGAAGTAGAAAGACACAGCTTTCGCGGTAAATCAGGGTTCAGAATCTGCATGGTAGGCCTCCGCTACAAAAAAGGGATAAAGAATGTGAAAAAAGCTTATCGCGAAGCGACACACCGAGCAAGGCTCGGCGTGCGTTAATGGGTAACCGTTTCCTAGAGAGGGGGGAGTAACCACTTCCTACGCCAGGGGGCTTAATAGGGACTCAAAGGGCGTCAGCCCTTTGAAATCTCTATATTTCGGGGGCTTCGCCCCCTGCACCCCCCTCTAGGAATCGATTACGTTAATGGTAAACGTTTCCTAGAGGACGAAGCCCTCGAAAAAGCAACTACCGCTGCAGCAAAACCACGCGATCATGCAGCACCTGGGGTGGGCGGGCATTCCCAGCGTGTAGATCCGTCAATGTAGTCAATTGAGAAGGACTCATCGAGACATCGTTTTGCATGACCAACCATGTCACACCTTCTGTGCATGGGGGTGTCGTCAAGGAGCCTGTATAGCGAAACACCGCTTTATTCTTTGGCAACAAGCTAGATGGATGCAGCCCCGTAGTCGTCTGGCGATCCAATCCGCGCAACATATTGTCCACAAACGCACTCGACGTTCCCTGAGAGAGAAAAACGCCTACCACCAACAGATTTCCCGACGAATCTTGGTGAACCATATGGGCTTCAGCAGGAAAGGACCGCCCCTCCCGAAGATGCTCACTGGGCGTATGGATATGGATTTGCAACAACTTGTAATCGGCACCCTCATACGACACAGACATGTTTTCAGAGGGTGTCCATTGCACCTCGTGGCCATTGTCGACAACGCGACCCACACTATTGAGATAGTGCATGTTCAGCGTAGGGACCTCCGCCAAAACACCGTCTCGCAAATCGATAGGCGACTGCTGCTCGCCATCTGCACAGAGGCGATACTCAGGGCTAAGCTGCGCCCATGTAGCAGGCCCATGACTAACATAGTCCCAACTGCTGGCCATAACGGCACTGGACACCAACAACCCAATCACTGTCATATACACTAATTTCATATATTGGCTCCTTCTTTCATTGGTGTGTATAGCTGCAAACAATTTCTAGACGGGGGACGTAGGGCGCGTAGCCACAAAAAAACACCTTTCGCTCAGCTTCGCTGAGCGAAAGTAACGAGATAATTTGGCAACAAAACCAGCGTTTCCCTGGATTGCGTAGGAATAAACATGAGAGACGCAATCGACACTATATGAGTCCTTATCGAAATTTTCTGAAAAAAATTTCATTTTTTTTAATTTCAAAACAAACGCCAAGATTGAAAATGCAAGTTTTTTGTCATTCTCTACGACTTCACTTCCATTCGAAATCAAAAACTGGGGCACATTGATGATCATCACGAACGTTTACAACACCTATCTAAAAACCAAAATAGAATCCGTACTCAAAGCCTACGCAGAGATATTTTTTCTCCACGGCGTATGGCCAGGACTACTCGTATTGGCCATCACCTTTATCAATCCGCAGATGGCGTTTGCCGGTATCTTGGCCATAGTGGTGGCATTTGCTTTTGCGTCATTGGTTGGCTACAAGCAGGTCTTTCTCAATTCGGGTTTTTATACCTACAACACGCTCTTGATAGGATTTTCGATAGGCGCAACCTTCAAGCTCACGTTGGTCACCCTTCTCTTGCTGGTTTCTGTCAGCATATTTTCTTTCGTCGTATCCGTCTTTTTGGCCAATATGTTTTTCACATCATTTCGATTGCCCATTCTGAGCATTCCTTTTGTGATCGTGACCTCATTGATCTATCTGGCCGCTGGAAGATACAGCAACCTCTACGTGTCTGGGCTATACGCCAAACAGGCCTTCGACGGTTTCGCCTTTTTACATCCCTGGATGGTCTCTTTTTTCAAAGCAATGGGCAGCATTGTTTTCTTGCCCGATGTGCGGGTAGGACTGTTACTCACCGCCTTGCTGCTATGGCGATCACGGCTACTGGTCATTTTAGCCGTTTCTGGTTTTTTGGTCGGGGGCTTCGCCCATGGGTTTTATGTCGGCGCGTGGTCCACCGCCATCGCTGACCCCAGTAGTTTCAACTACATACTGATCGCCATGGCCATCGGGGGCGTCTTTTTGATCCCTTCTATTCAGAGTTTTCTCATCGCCATGGTGGGGGTCTTGATCGCCACGGTTTTGATCGATGCGGTCAACGTGTTTTGGACACAGTTTGCCATTCCTGTGTTTACATTACCGTTTACGGTAGTGACGCTTTTGTTTGTGTATATGATCAACCTGATCGACCACCCCTTATGCACCCGTGTCTTCAAAGAAACACCAGAAAAAACACTGGACCACTACCTCACCACAAAAATACGCTTTTGCAAGGAATACGCGATATCCCTACCCTTCTTTGGCCATTGGACCGTCTGGCAAGGATTCGACGGAGAATGGACGCATAAAGGCCTGTGGCAGTATGCCTATGACTTTGTCCAAATCGGGCCCACACAAAAAACATATGCCAACGAAGGTCTCATGTTGGCCGACTATGCCTGCTATCAGCAGCCGGTCACATCACCCGTTCAGGGTAGAATCGTTTGGGTAGTGAAACACTTTCCCGACAACCCCATCGGCACCGTAGACACCGTGAACAATTGGGGCAATATGGTCATGATTTATGATGCCCGTGGCTTCTACGCTGTACTCGCCCATTTCGCGGAAAACTCTATCGTCGTGAATGAAGGAGACTGGGTCTACGAAGGCACTTTTCTGGGAGAATGTGGCAATTCGGGGTATTCCCCGCAACCGCATATCCACATGCACTTACAATGGACGATGTCGATGCTGTCCATGACCATTCCTTTTCGGTTTACAAACTACGCGGTTGGCGACGTACAAACACACGCAGCACAAGAAGCCCCTTCCAAAACCTATCACACCCATGCAATTCCAGCCGTTGGCGAAACGGTGACCCATTCGCCACTCAACCCTTTTTGGGACCAACTCACCAACTTCGCACTGGATGACACACTGACATTCGATGTCTTCCAAAACGATCGCAAGCGCGGATCCGTGACCCTGGAAGTAACCATGGCCATAGACGGCACATTCTATTGGGCAACACCGAACGCCAAACTTTATTTTGGAAAATGGGGAGGAACCTTCTTTTGCTTTCACATAGAAGGCGATGACCCGTATTTGCGCCTCATCTACTTGGCATTACCCAAAATGCCACTGGTAGGCGAATCACCACTGACATGGAACGATATCCTACCTGTATCACAAGCCCTATCCGGATGGCGAAGAGCCGTTGCAGGTGTCTTTGCTGCACTACGCCCCACGTATGGCATGGCCAAGGGACAGTATCGACTTGCCTCTCACACGGAGATTGCAGGCGAGATTGTACATCCATTAAAACGCACAAAAACAACCATCGCCTTGGATTCTGCACGGCAAATTTTGGCCGTCTCTTGTGAAGGCACAACCCTAAGACGGGTCGTACCAACGCAAAGCAAATCCTATGTTTAAAACATGTCGACATGGGAACTGACACACTTCCCAATAAACAAGCCACACAAGGAGCCCGTAAATGCCTCAGCTTTCATTGTTTTTAGCAATCGTACCGCTTTGTTGTATCAGCACAATTATAATCGGCATCTACCATGTCCTGCAGATCAAAACCGACCAAGACCCTTTACATGAAAGCATCGCGTCACTCACGGGCTATTTACGGGATTCCCTCTTTGTATTTTTGAAACGCCAACTCCTGCTCATCAGTGTCACCGTCGGAGCTTTGGTCCTCGCATCACTATTGCTATCCAAACTCCATTTACATGTTAATTCACTCGCAGGACTCATCACTTGGGGCGTCGGCTGGTCCTGCGTCATCGGATACATCGCTATCCGAAAAACCACCAAAATCACAGGTGATTTCTTGCAACAAAGCCTCACTGACACCCCTTTATGGGAAGAAAATATTACCCGCATGGGCTGGGCCATGACGCTACTCCCCCTCGGGATTTTGAGCTTGTTACTCGCCATTTGGCTGGGCGTTTTTCAATTTATCCTGAGATCAAACATCTTCCAAACAGGGGAGCGCCTCATGCACAGCGCCGGCATATCAGGCCCATGGCGCGCCGACGTTCTCCACAACCCCGCGTTCCAAAACATGTACCAATCCGAACTCGTCATTGTGCTATTGGCCTTTTGTTTCGGCGCTATGGTCCAAACCTTTTTGGTCCGCATCACCACACAAAGCATGACGCATGCCACCGATCAGGCCTGCAAACACCTTTCTTATCTCTACCCCGAAACCGATTCTGACGACCTCCGCAACCCCATTTGCATGGCCCACCATATAGGCCAATACGCCGACCAAGTCTGGGGAAAAACCAGCGTCATGATCAATAGCTATCTAACGGTACTCCTGACAAGTATGGCCATTATGGTCGCCGCACTCAGGGAGACGCCCATGACCTACGAGATAGCCATGGTCAGAGCCCCATTTCAGATCGTCTGTTTTGGACTATTGGCCGCCAGCATAGCCAGTCTTCTCAATCACAAAACGCTATTCAAACAGGCACAGACAGGAACCCTCGTCATCAGTATCTTGTCCGCGATTTCCTTTGGCCTCGGCACCCTACCCATCCAAGCACTAGAGGGCATTGTGATAAGTCTTTTATTTACCTTACTGCTCTTTTACCTCAAAGAAAAAAAAGACCTCACGACACGTGCAAGCAATCCACAATTACAAGGACTTTGGAACACATGGCGCATCGTGGCCTTGACCTTGGGTTGGTTGCTTGCCCTGTTTATGATCTATAACAAAAGCACCCATGTGTTGATCGGCTTGGATGGCATCGCACTCGGCATCGCCACCTTTATGGCGGCAACATTGCCCTACACCGCCTTTTTGCACCGCAACACCTTCGTCACTATCGCTATCAGTAACGCCCGCATCCTACATGTCGCGAAAGATCTCACAGACAAAATAGGCGACACCCTCCAAACCATTCAAAAACACCAACCCTTCACCTTACTCAGACAGCTGATTCTCATGACCAGTAGCCTGTTGTTTTTGTTTTTTGTTTTTTTCGAAACGATGCCTTATTGGTTACAAAAAATAAGCCACCCCCGCATCACAGAAAAATTAACAACCCTCAACCAAAAAAATCTCGCCATCACAACGCTATCGGACCTCAACACTATCCTCGGCCTATCTCCGACAAAGGCCCCCTTCCTCATGGGACTCATGCTCTCTGTTTTAATGGTCCTTGGATTGGGTGTCTTTTGGACGTGGCGCGTGTCTCGCAATGCCGATAAACTTTTCGAACAAGCCGACAAACAGCTCGCCAAAGACGAACGAATCATGAACGGTGAACAGCTGCCGTCCTACCAAGCCAGTATCGAAATCGCAACCACCAGCGCCTACAAGAGCAGCTTTGGGCTGGCCTTGGCCGTGGGACTAGGGGCCTTGGCCATCGCGGATATTTTGGGATTTGGAGGATTGGGTGGCTTGTTTATAGGCATGATTTTCTGCACCGCACTGTCAGGTATCTACGCCTTTTGCCACGCACAATGGCGTGACAACCCAGAGCCGGAACTCGCCTCAACCCTCATTGGGTTGAGCACACAAGCCATGCTGCTATTTGCTATTTTGTTCAGTGTCTTTTTGCTCTACGTTGGACACGGACTCTAATGAACGCGCCAGTCATGCTCAATATGGTGCAACTCACCATGCGAGAGGGAACACTGGCCCTCAAGCAACCCATAGCACCCCCACCAGACACGGTTTATGACATTGTCCTTGGCCTCAAACGGTTTTTGGCCACAGAAAATGCTGAGAAATTCATCTTTAGCACCCAAGACACAGAACCCGAAATGAAAGCCGACCTCACAGAAAAAGCCCTGCGCTGGATCGAAAAATCCAGCTATGGCATACAGTCTTTTTTCTTTTCTTTCGAAACACACGCGCTGATGTACAACAACCAACCCGCGGATACGCGCATGATGCCCGTTTTTGCCAAAAAACTCGAACAACTGGTGGACGATATCCAACACGATAAATTACGCATTCTCATCAAAGCAAAAGGATAATCCAGTGCCCCTCATCAGCAACCAAACAGATTTTCGTCCCTCACTCGCACAAAGCAAAGGACTGCAACAGATCGCTGCCAAAACAGCCGCCAAAACCGAGTCCGTCGAAAAACTAAGAGAATTCAAACCCACGCTGTCATTCAAAGACCGTGTCTGCAAGTTTTTTAATGACATCGCATCTTTTTTTAGAAATTTGGGCGCTTCAAGCGTGCCAAAACAATCCACAACAACAGGCCCCACGTCACAATCCAGCATCAGCCAAACCCAGCCCCCGACAACAGGACCTCAGGTCCCCACAGAAAAGCCAGCAACACCCTCTTTTGTGAGCACACTCATGTCGGGCGTGACGACGACCATGCGCTCTCTCACGGAAATCAGCACCAAATGGGCAGCCAAAACAGACAGCTTACTCGCCAAAGCCAACGGTGATTTGTCCCAAAAAAGTCTTCCCGAACTCAAGGCACTGACCAAAGAAGTTGCCGCAGAAAAATCACATTTGGCCAGCAAAAACGCTATCGCCACAGCAGACAAAAACCAATTGTCAGCAGAAGACAAAACCGCACTCAGCACACATCTCGAAACCACAAAGACAAAACTAGAAAGCCTCGAAAAAGACCTGCAAAAAGCCACAGAACAAGCCATCACGATGCTAGGAAACAAGATCACAGCACCGATGACCGCCGTGATCACTGATCACCCAGATATCTCAGGCATGCGCTTTTCCGAACTCACAAACTTAAACCAAAGCATCACCCAAGCACACAAACACTGCGACACAAAAGCCCTCAAAGCATTAACGGTCGCGAATGGTCTAACCAAAACAGAGCTGGCCTCACTCAGCGCCAAGATCAACAGCATCACAATCCAAGCCCGAACCCTCAAAGCCGAACTGGCAACAATAGCCCCTCAAAAAGCCATGCAAGAACTCTCACATAGCAGCCTCTCCGATCTGAAAAAAGCAGATATCCCATCCCTCCAAAAAGATCTCAAAAGCATGGGATGCACCGCCAAAACATGTCTCGATATAGAAAAAACAACCAAAGGTATGATTCACATGGCACACACCGTGGGCAGCGGCGCCGAATCTCTCAAAA
>JAGYJO010000209.1 GCA_018402095.1 bacterium | reverse complement strand
AGTTTCGACAAGTTCCACGTATCCATTTTGCACTCATCCGTATTGAGTACGACGTGCTAGAGGAATTCATTGAAGAGCTATCTGAAAACCTAGCCTACATGATGCATCTAAACATCTACCCAGTTCTCCTCTTGGACCTCAGTAGCAAAACCAATGAAAATGGACAACACGAACGTATCTCAGATGCACAAGCCAGCAAAATGTTCCCTATACTCGCGGAACGCCTCATTACTGAATCACAAAAACATGACTGCCCCATGGAAGTCGTCACAGACGTTACGAATGCCGAATCAAAACGACAACACCAATGGGAACTCAATATAGACAAAATACAAGATACTCTGCGTAGAGATCACATTCCGATTCTTTCTCCGTTTTCAAAGCGAAAAAAAAGACGCATATATCTGGACCCATCCGAACTGTGTCGGCTTTATTTAACACAACTGACCCCTCTCAAATATATTCAGCTCATCGCCGAAGGAGGCATCCTAAATTGCCAAGAACGCATATTGCCATTTCTCAACCTATCGCAACGAAGTGAATGGAAAAATGTTCATCCAGACATGAAGACACTGGTTAAAGAAGTACGACAACTATTCAAAGTCGTGCCGGACTGCGCCGCTATCTTCACTTCAGCAGATCATTTACTCCAAGAGATATTTACCATCAAAGGCAGCGGCACCTATATCAAAATGCATAAGATTTTGGCCACATCGAAAGTACGTGAACTGGACACCGAACGACTACGAATTTTACTAGAAGATGCTTTTTCAAAAAATCTAGTCGACGACTTTTTTAGCGAAAAATTCAAAATGATTTTCTACGAAAAAGACTACGAGGGCGTCGCTATCATCAAAAACATCAAAGGGATACCCTATCTCGACAAATTGGCAGTATCGCCCATCTCCGAAGGTACTGGGCTCGGGAAAAGTTTATGGCTAGCCCTCTCCAATGCTTACCCCAAGCTTATCTGGAGATCCTCACCCAAAAACCCACTCAACAGCTTCTATCTGCGTGAATGTCATGGCTGTATGAAGTTTCCCAAATGGCAAATCTACTGGAGAAACCTCGAAGAAGAAGAAATCCTCCCCTCCGTAAAAAGAGTACTCGATATCCGAAGCACAATGGTAGAAACCCGTTAGATCAAGATCTCATACGAATGGCATTTGTCACAACAACAGCCAACAACGTTAGTACAATTGAGAGAAGACCCAGCCATCCAAAGTTCACAAGCTCCCCATTTGGAAGTATGGTCAAAACATACCCAGCAAGCAATGAGGCAAATCCCGATGAGAGCTGCTGAACAGAACTATTAAAAGACATAAAGCTACCCCTCTGTTCTGGAGGAACGCATGAGGTCAAAAGCGCCACCACAGGCACAAAACGACCCGAAACCAACACCATAAAGAGAGAGGATGCTACAAAAACAAGCCAAGCCCCTACATGCGTCATATGCGTCACCATAAAAATAGGAATCAAAGAGAGTAACGCAACCACAACAAAAGTAAAGCGCTTGCCATAACGATCAGACAACCCACCTATCCAACGGGAAGTAATAAAGGTCAACACCCCACCTATTAAATAGAGATGCCCCAACCATGCCTCTGGAAACCCAAGATTCCCAACAAAAAATGGCGTTAAAAAAGGAATAACCAAAAAAGCAGAGATCGTGATGACCCCAGAAAAAAACAAGGCAACCACCTGTTGTGTATCTGCAAGTGTACGTGTCATCAAGGCAATAGGAGATACGGGACTATAGGACGTCAAATGGCCTGTCATTCGGGGCACACGAAACAACATAATTAACACAGGCAAGCTAAGCAATACAATAAACACAAACGGGGCACGCCAAGAATAAAGATGCGCCAATTCCAACCCCACAGGAATACCAACAACAGATGCAATAGAAAACGCCGCCATCACGGCACCTGTAGCGCTTCCCCGCTGCGATTCAGGGAAAACGTCGCCTATCACAGAAAACACAGTTGCCGTCAGTACCCCGCCAAAAGCACCACTAAAAATACGTGCCAAAAGAAGGAATCCATAGTTTGGCGCTATCGCGCACAATACGGTACCCAGAATAAACCCAGAGTACAAAACAATAAGGCATTTTTTGCGATCAAATCGATCCAGAAAAAAAGCACCCAAAAAGCCAAAAATACCGGCACTAAACGTATACGCAGATACCACCAAACCAAAAGATGCCGTATTCAAAGACAGATCCCTCATTAACTGAGGACCCAAAGGCATCAAGACCACAAAGTCTAAAATATGCGTCATTTGCAAAGCCGCCAATAAAAAAACGAGAAACTTATCAGGCGTCTTCATAACCGCATTTTCTACTAATAAACGATAGAGCCAACAGGACCCTCGGGCAAAAAGAAGTCTGGATGTTCAGAAAAAGCCACGCGCACAGTCTGTTCAACACCATTCTCAGAGGGGAAAAGCTTAAACAATGTAATACCTACAGCATCCAAAACAAAAGGCTGCTCCTCACATGAAAATGAAATCGCATCGGAAGCCACACCACGATAGTACAATTGTTCCTCAACAAACGTTTTCAATGACTGACATGCGGCTTCAT
>JAGYJO010000208.1 GCA_018402095.1 bacterium | reverse complement strand
TGACCTGGTTTGGGGTCACAGTATGGGCAAGCCGATTCTCTATGGGGATATCTACCGCAAGCCGGAGATCGAAGCATGTCATTACAATTTTACGCACGCGGACACGGATATGCTGTTTACCCAGTTTGTGGCTTTCGAAAAAGAGGCGGCCAGATTGGTCGCGGAAGGCTTGGTGTTTCCCGCCTATGAGTTTTGTTTGAAATGTTCCCATACCTTTAATCTTTTGGATGCCCGTCGTGCGATTTCTGTGACAGAACGTGCGGGCTATATTTTGCGTATCCGCAAGATGGTCTTCCAGTGTGCGACCCTCTATGTGGCTGGGGAGGACGCTGATGGCCAAGCATAATTATGTTTTTGAGATCGGCTGTGAGGAAATTCCTGCACGGTTTATGCCAGGGTTGATGGCTGCTTTGGAAGGCAAGCTTCGGGACGCGTTGGCGAAGCAGCGCATTGCCTATGCGTCGATCACGCCGTTTGCCACTTACCGACGTTTGGCGGTTGAGATTTCAGGGTTGGCTGCTTTTTCAGAATCCGAGACCCAAGACCTTCGCGGCCCTATCGCCAAGATTTCCCGCAATGAGGCGGGTGAGTGGTTGCCGCCAGCATTGGGGTTTTTGAAGCGTTATGGGTTGGGTCCCGATGCCGTGGATCAGCTGCGTATCGAACAGGTTCAAAATGCCGAGTATGTGTTTCTGACGCATGTGATTCCTGCGAAAGAAACTGCGACAATCTTGCCGGACTTGGTGACCACCGCCGTGAAACAGATCCCGCTTCCCGTAGAAATGTTTTGGGGTGAAAAACAAGGTCCCTTTGTGCGTCCCGTGCACTGGGTGTTGAGCCTTTTGGATGACCAGGTTTTACCTGTTTCTTTGTTTGGTGTTGATGCGGACCGTTATGCCTATGGTCATCGCTTTTTGACCCACAATGGAACGGACTCGGATTTCGCTTCGGGTCAAAAAATAGAAATCGCGGTGGCGACGGATTATGCACAGTCGTTGGCAGCGGCGTATGTGATGGTGGATGTTGCCAAACGCAAAGCGCGTATATCGCGTGATCTGCCTATCTCTGCACGTGCGGGCAAAGAAAAACTTTTGGACGAGGTGACCTACCTGACCGAGTGGCCTTCTGTGATCACAGGGAAAATAGACAAAAAATATTTACACCTCCCTGGCGAAGCCATTTCGACCTGTATAGAAAGCAACCAGCGTTATTTTTCGCTTTGTGGCAAAAGCGGCGTTTTGGCTGAAAGTGAGTCTGACAGAGACAGCGTTTGGATCGTCGCAGATAGCGTGACGGAGGCCAACCGTGCCATCATTTTGGCCGGCAATATGAAGGTGCTCAATGCCCGTTTGGAAGACGTTCTGTTTTTTTGGGAAGAAGACCGTAAATCGCCACTAGCGGCCAACGTGGCTTTGCTCAAAAATGTGATGTATCAAAAAAATCTGGGAAGCCTCTATGACAAGTCCCAGCGCGTGAAGGTGTTGGTCAAGCAGTTGGCGGAGTCGTTGGGCTGGACCACTGACAAACGCGATATGGTGATGCGTGCAGCGGAGCTCTCCAAAGCCGACCAGGTGACCCATATGGTCATGGAGATGACTGAGTTGCAGGGTACTATGGGCAGTATCTACGCTCTTGAGAGTGGGGAGTCTCCGGAGGTGGCGCAGGCCTTGTTCGATCTGTATCAGGCCAACCCGGAGACTGAGATTGGTGCGCTCTTGGGTATTGCGGATCGTGCGGATACCCTTGTGGCCTGTTTCAGGAATGGCTTGATTCCGACGGGGTCGAAGGATCCTTGGGGCTTGCGTCGTGAGGCATTGCGTTTGGCGAATGGCTTGTCCTTTCAGTCTTCGGACCATAAGGCTCCGTTTGTGGGCGTGTCTATTAACGCTGTTTTGGCGATGGCGGATAAGGTTTTGGCTGAGGCGTTTGGCGCGGCCAAGTCTGAGACTTATTTTGATCAATGTATGACCTTGTGCCGGGATCGCTTTTCTTATTTTCTTTCGGATCCTGAGACTGGTGCGTCTTTCGCTGGTGTTGACGTGTTGGATCACGATGTCATCTCTACGGTGGTAGCGGTTGGGGATTTGTTTCCCGTGAAACAATGGGGCTGGGCTGGTTTGCTTCAAGCGTTGCGTTGTCGTGACTCGGGGGTGTTTAAAGCCTTTGTTGAAACGGCGATTCGGGTGAAACGCTTGGCGGGTTCTTCCGATCCGATGTGTGATCCGCGTTTGTTGCAAGAGCCGGAAGAGTTTGCGCTTTATGATGCCTTGACGGGCTTTTCGGAGCGTGAGCTTTTGACCAGTGCGACGGTTATCGGGGAGCCTGATTTGCGGCTATGGTGTGAGAAATGGGTGCCTGCTTTACAAGTGTTTTTTGACAAAGTCTTGGTCATGTCTCCGGATGCTCAGATTCGCGCGAACCGTTTGGGGCTTTTGGCTTGGGCCCATAGGCAGTTTGAGGTTGTTGGCGATCTAGAGAAGATCGTTATTTCGGGTGCTCAGTAGTCTACCCCCCTTCCCCCCTGCTAGGGGGGAGTCTTTTTTTCGAGGGTTTCGCGGGCCTGCGGCCCGCTCACCCTCGAGCTCC
>JAGYJO010000207.1 GCA_018402095.1 bacterium | reverse complement strand
GCAAAATACCAAACTACGATTCAGAAACCATGGCCTATGCCGATGACCATCTACGCAAAGCCGGGTTTGAGCCGGCCATTCTCGTAGACTGTAGCCATGGCAACAGTTCCAAAAAGCATGAAAACCAAGCCACAGTCGCCAGAGCCGTTTTGGACTTGGTTCCCCAGTTCCCTGCGATTATTGGGTTAATGTTAGAAAGTAACCTCTTCGAAGGGAATCAAAAAATCACCGAAGATGTAAAACAACTCAAATACGGCGTGTCTATCACCGATGCATGTATCGGATGGGATACAACAGAAGCATTACTCCGCGAAGCAGCTGCCAGACTTCGGAAATAAATCGTTAGATTTATTTCCGAAGAGAGGTGTTTTTTCAAAGGGCTACCGCCCTTTGAATCCCTTTTTTAGAGCATGTCGGATCCCTTTTAGAACAATAAGAAAACCACCGAGATGCAAAGAACGACGTTTAGTGTTTTAGATATGAATTGTGCCGCATGTTCGGCCAAAATAGAGAAAGCCCTTACGACGCCCGGGATCGATAAGATCAACGTCAATATCGCCACAAAACGGGTCACAATCACGTATGATGCCGCCAAAGTTTCCGAAAATGTCCTCCTCAAAAAAATCCAGTCCATCGGCTATAGCCCCATACTTTTGGCAAACAACTCTAGCCTAGCCACTGAAAAAAAGAACAAAGAAACAGCATTAGCGCAACTCAAAAAAGACGTCTTCTTGGCCATGGGATTCTCTATTCCCTTGGTCATTTTGGCGATGGGCCCCATGGTTGGACTGACTTTTTCGGAGTGGGTCATGATCCATATGGGATCTTTGCAATTCATCTTGGCTACGCCAGTCCTATTCATTGGGCGACACTTTTTTACCAACGGCATAGGAACCATCATTCGCCACAAAACAGCGACAATGGATACGCTGGTCGCACTTGGGGTTGGGTCTGCATATATCTACAGTATCGCCGTCACCTTTTTTGGGGTGCCTACAGAAACGCATGCGAGCCATCATTTGTACTACGAAACAGCAGCCTTTCTGATTTCATTCATTCTCTTGGGTCGATTATTAGAAGCCATAGCAAAAGGAAAAACATCCTCAGCTATCCAATCACTTATGGCTTTACAGCCGAGCCGCGCAACAGTTTTGAGAAATGGCAAATTTGAAGAAATTGACAGTGACGATGTCCGTTCCGGGGATACGCTCCTCGTCAAGCCAGGACAAAAAATCCCCGTAGACGGCATTGTCATCGAAGGCCATAGCGCAGTCGACGAATCCATGATCACCGGAGAAAGCATGCCTGTTGAAAAAGACAAAGAGAGCAAACTCATCGGGGGAACATACAACACCTCTGGCAGCCTCACCTACACAGCGACCAACGTCGGAGAAAACAGTCTATTGGCCAGCATCATTCGCTTGGTCGAAAACGCGCAAAGCTCTAAAGCACCGGTACAAAAACTAGCCGATCAAATAGCCGCTATTTTTGTCCCCGTTGTCGTCGGCATCGCCCTTGTTGCGTTTTTTGTGTGGCTATTTTTGGGTTACGGATTCCCTTTTGCACTCAACAGTTTCATCACAGTGATGATTATCGCATGTCCTTGCGCACTGGGATTGGCCACACCCACAGCGGTCATCGTCGGCACAGGCCTTGCTGCACAACAAGGTATTCTCATCAAAAATGCAGAAACACTCCAAAAATCTGGCAAGATTCAAACCATTGTTTTGGATAAGACAGGCACCATCACCACCGGAAAACCAATGGTCACCGATATCATCACCTTCACACACTCAGAGAATGAAATACTCACCCTTGCCGCCTCTCTCAACCAAAAGTCCGAGCACCCTCTCGCAAGAGCCACCCTTGCTGCAGCCAGAGAAAAAAAGTTGGTACTGACAAATCCAGAATCTTTTGAAGCCAAAGTGGGGAAGGGTGTTAGGGGCACACTGGCACAATCCGAAAGCGCACCCCTAATCGTCACCTACAGCATAGGAAACAGGGCACTGATGTCCGAGATAGGTATTAAAGAAAACATGAACACAGACACATACCTCGCTTTGGAGTCAGAAGGAAAAACCCTCGTATTTGTAGCCCAAGACAATAGACTACTCGGTATCATCGCCATAGCCGACACGCTAAAAAAAGACTCTCCCCAGGCGATTCAAGATATGCAAAGTATGGGACTCACCATCTATATGCTCACAGGTGACAATCACCGGACAGCCACAGCCATCGCAAACAGATGTGGCATACAAAACGTCATCGCAGAGGTTCTTCCTCATGAAAAAGCCCAGACCATCACCACGCTACAACAAAAGGGTCACTGCGTCGCTATGGTAGGGGACGGTATCAACGATTCACCAGCCTTGGTCAGTGCAGATGTCGGCATTGCAATGGGTGCCGGTACCGACGTTGCCATGAATGCCGCCGATATTGTATTGATCAAAAACAACCTACAAGATGTGGTTCAAGCTATCCAGATTTCGAAATACAGTATGCGAAAAATTAAGCAGAATTTATTTTGGGCCTTTGCCTACAATATACTGGGTATCCCTTTGGCTGCCGGCGTTCTTTACCCTGCCTTTGGGTTCT
>JAGYJO010000206.1 GCA_018402095.1 bacterium | reverse complement strand
GAAAACACATCGTCCCGTTTTGAGAGACATCTCCAACCAAAAACCAACAGAAGGTCAGCTACTCGCTCTAGAATACAACAAAAATAGGCTCGCTACTCTCAAAGAACAACGGAGCATCGCAGAGGCCAAGCGTTTGGAAGCAGAGAACGAACTAAAGGCTGAAGCTACCAAGCGTTTGGAAGCAGAAGAGAGAGCGGCTAGATTAGAGGCGAGACTGGCCGCCTTAGAAGGCAAGCCATGAAGAAGCGAGTCTCGTGTATAACGCCCTCTCAGAAAACGCATAGGCCCGTTTTGAGAGACATCTCCAACCAAAAACCAACAGAAGGTCAGCTACTGGCGCTAGAATACAACGAAAATTTCTCGGGCAGTGCAGGCGCTACATAAACTGAACTAAGAAAGGGATTCAAAGGGCGATAGCCCTTTGAAAAAACACATGCTACCCTAGACCCCAATGGCAATTAAAAAACGTGTATTGGTCGGAATGAGTGGCGGGGTTGATTCCTCTGCGACAGCCGCACTTCTGAAAAAACGGGGCTATGACGTTATCGGGTTTACGTTACAACTACTCCCCAAAGAACAAGAAACCACCTCCGCCTGCTGCAACCTCGGCGCCGTCCATGACGCCAAGCGTGTCGCAGCCAAACTGAACATCCCTCACTACGTTCTGAATATTCGAGACACCTTCAAACACCACGTCATCGACTATTTTGTGGATAGCTATCTGGATGGTATGACCCCAAACCCCTGTGTCGAATGTAACCGTCACATCAAGTTTGACGCGCTCATGGAAAAAGCCCGCGAACTGGATGCTGACTTCGTCGCAACCGGCCACTATCTCCGACGGGTATACAACCCCCATACCAAACAATACATGATGAAAACAGCCTACGATGGCAACAAAGACCAATCGTATTTTCTCTATATGCTCACCCAAGAAACATTGAGACAGACGCTTTTCCCATTGGGAAAATTCACCAAGCCCCAAATCAGACAAATGGCCACCGAATGGGGCCTCATCAACGCCAACAAAGCCGATAGCCAAGAAATCTGTTTTGTAACAGCAGGAACATACCGCCAATACGTCGAAGAAAACAAAGGCCAACGCCCCATCGAAAAAGGCTTCATCGTGGACATGTCCGGGACTATCTTAGGGCAACATGAAGGCATTCACAGGTTCACCATTGGCCAACGCAAAGGCATTGGGATCGCCGCGGCCGAGCCCCTTTACGTCGTAGGCATTGATGCCAAAGAAAAACGGGTCACTGTAGGCCCCAGAGACGTCCTCAAATCCCATGACATTCATGTCGCCAAATGGACCACTGTGAATCCCGATGAAATCCTTCTTGGCCGCACCTTTGATATCAAAACCCGCTATCAAATGGCCCCCATCAAAGCCTCGATCACAGCTGTCTCAGAGTCTGAAATTGTCATGAATTTTCTTTCGCCACAGGCCTTTCAATCTCCCGGACAATCTGCCGTCATGTACGACAAAGACCGTATTGTTGGTGGGGGCGTCATCACCACAGCCACATAAAAAATGCGTGCACTTTTACTGCTCACCAGCGGTTTATATATCATCCCAGATATTTTGTTCAGATCTATTGCATGGTTTCGCCAGATCAGAAACAAGAATGAAACACTGGCCATTGTTCGTTTGGACAACATTGGCGATATGATCGTCTTTGCAGATATCTGTCTTCAAATTGTCAAAGCACAGGCGACAGATAAAAAAGTCTTGCTTATCTGCAAACCCGTTTTGGTCCCACTCATGAAATCATGGCTTCCCGAGGCCATCGTTTTTGGCCTAGATCCAAAAAAGTTGTGGCAACCCCACTATCGATATCGCCAACTCTGGCGCCTACACAGATTTAACATTGGTGTGTTTTTTCACCCTGTTGTGTCCCATTATCAATATTTGCATACAACAGGAACCCTACTCCGCGCACTCCCCTCAAAAAACACCATAGGCTACCAAACAGAAGCCAAAGGGTGGCGAAAACTTATCAACAAACTGTCCGACTGGCACTACACACGACGCCTAAACCCACCCGTACCCGAAATATCAGAAAACCAAAAACCAGAAATAGCCTTGGCGACGCATGAACGCACCTATCACCTGCTCGCCGCCACACATTTCGGTGCAACACATCACACAAAAGAACTCCCCACACCCAACACCCAACAAACGTGGACATTTCCTTCTGACGCCTATAGCCTCGTCGTTCCTGGCGCGAGCAATATGATCAAACGTTGGCCGTTAGGCCACTTCGTCCAATTGATATTAAACCTTCACGACATGGACCCACACCATACATTTGTCATTGTAGGAGACGCCAACGAAGCCGCGCTTGGGGAGAAGTTACGACACCATACAGGGCATTACTGTATCAATTTAGCTGGAAAAACAAGCCTGATAGACACGTGGCAATTGGTTTCAGGTAGCACCTATATTATTAGTAATGACACCAGCATAGCCCATATGGGTGAAATGTTATCCAAGCCAACGTTTGTACCCACAGGAGGCGGACAATGGGGACGCTTTTTACCATGGCCAGATGGCGATAGTCTGGTTGCCATTCACAAACCAAAACCCTGCTACAA
>JAGYJO010000205.1 GCA_018402095.1 bacterium | reverse complement strand
AAATAATCGCTTATCGTCGGCTTGTACGCACTGGCATTTCCCAGTTGGGTTTGTTGGAAAAAACGATAATTCACCAAAGCAATAGCTGGGACACTTTCCATAGCCAATGCGGTTACTTTTGAAATCCATTTGGTCATGCCGTCGTGGGTGTCTGTTGTTTTTTGTACAGCGATATTTTGTATGGTGGGGCGAGTGCTAGGGGGTGTGGGTGTTTTTTGTGCGAGAGAGATCTCTGGTTGAGATGTTGTCGCAGGTGCCGTTGTTAAGGGTGCTTGCTTTTTTTTTGAGTGAGAAATGGGCGCTGCTGGTAGCGATTGTGATGGTATTGGACCAAGTGACATAGTGTACTCCGTAGAAGAAAAATAGAGAGAAGAAGCAAAGGCGGCTAATATGTGACGAGGTATAGACTATCAAGAACGATTTTTTAAGAGGCTGAAAGAAGACCTTTTTCGCCGATCAAGACACTGGAGGTAGCATCTGTGATCAAGACTTGGACGTAGTCGCCCTTATCGTAATCCCCCTGAGGTAAAATAACAATGCGATTGCAATCTGTACGGCCTTTGACGTCTGTACTGCTTTTTTTGGTTGCGGAGTCTTCGATGAGAACGGTCATCGTTTTGCCGATTAGGGCGCGGTTTTTTTCTAGGAAAATGAGGCGCTGGGCATCTGTGAGGGTGACGATACGACGTGTTTTTTCGGTTTCGGGGACATCGTCTTTGAGACGACGGGCGGCTAAGGTGTTCGGTCTTTCGGAGTATTTGAACATAAAGGCCATGTCAAAACGAACCTGATTAACCACATCGAGCGTGTCTTCGAATTCGGCATCAGTTTCTGTGGGAAAGCCAACGATGATATCTGTGGAGAGACTCACGTCAGGCATGATCTCCCGGATTTCGGTGACCAGATCCAAAAACTCTTCTTTGCTGTAGGTGCGGTTCATTTTGTCTAGGACACGGGTGTTGCCAGCTTGTAACGGAAGGTGGATCTGTTTGCAAATATTATCCCGTTCGGCCATGAGCTGGAGCAGTTTTCTCGGGAAATCTTTGGGGTGGGGGCTGGTGAATCGAATACGTTTCACACCTGGGACATCACTGACCACACGCATGAGATCTGTGAAGTCTGTTTCTTCGTGGCGGTAGGAGTTTACATTTTGTCCGAGAAGGCTGACCTGTGTGAAGCCATCGGCTACCAGTTTTTTGACTTCTTCGACAATGTTTTCAGGAGAACGGCTACGCTCTCTGCCTCGGGTGTATGGGACCACGCAAAAGGTACAAAAATTGTTGCACCCCCGCATGATGGCGATCCACGCATTGACGCTGTCGCTTCTGTTTGGCGATACATCTGAATAGGTTTCAAATTCCGAAAGGGTGACATCAAATTGTTTTTCACCGAAATTTTCGACATCGGAAATCAACGTTGGCAGTTGTTTGTAGCTGTCAGGCCCCGCGATGAAGTCGATACCGAGGCGTTTGTTTTCAAGTAGGGCTGTTTTGAAATTGGTGGCCATACACCCGAGAACGCCAATAAGAACTGGGGATGTACGTCCGTGTCTGATTTCGTGAACACGGTTGTAGATTTTTCTATTGGCATTGTCGCGTACCGAACACGTGTTGAGCATGACGACATCTGCGTCAGCTTCGTGAGGGGTGATCCCGTAGTCGTGTTGGGTGAGAATAGACTTTACGAGTTCCGTGTCATATTCATTCATTTGGCAGCCGTAGGTTTCGATAAAGACTTTTTTCATGAGTTTCCCAACGTGTGTGATTTAGTGCCTTTGATTTTGACGGATTTTAGGGTGTTTGACAATTTTTTTATAAAGAGATTCTGAAATTGATCAATGGGCTAATTTTTTGATCGCACCAAATGCGGCGAAGCAAGAGTTTTTGTGTAGAATTTCTACCTGCTCAAACCCCACTTTTTGTAACAAGTTGAGCTGGTATGTCAGGGACCTTGGGGAGTCCTCTTCTGCAATATAGGCAAAGACGCTGTCTCGATAGGCATCGCCGCCCATATCGGACAAATAGTCGCCGTAGCGGGCCCACATCATGTCATGTACAGCGGGATTGTCCTGGGTGACCAAGTCGGTGATCCAGACACTGCCGCCAGGGGCTAGGATATCGTAGATTTTTTGAAAGGCAGCTTCCCAGTCGGCATCGTCTCTCAAGTGGTGGAGTACTGCGGCGGCCAAGATCACATCATAGTGTTGGTTTTCTAGTGGCAGTGTGCGGAAATCACCCTGCATGCTGCGTGTCTGTCCTGTGTTGATGGCTTGAATGCGTTCCTTCGCTTTGTCGAGCATGGGCAAGCTGAGGTCGATGAGATCACAATCACAGGATCCTGCGGACTGAAGTAGTTTGAGTGTGTTATTCCCCGCTCCACAGCCGATGTCGAGTACACGACGAATGTTTGGTGTGGCATTGACGGCGGCTTGGGTGATCAGCTCCATTGCCAATGGCGCATCAATGGTCGTTGATTGGCCGGTTTCTAGTGTGGAGAATCGTGCGACATCTTTGTCGAATCGGGCTTGGATGTCCTGTATAGATGATTTTTTGTCGAGGGAATGTGTCATGTGGGCACCTTTCTTTTCTGCATTAATTATATT
>JAGYJO010000204.1 GCA_018402095.1 bacterium | reverse complement strand
ACACAGAAATTAAGGAGTCGTTGTCATGAGAAGTAGTAATCCTGTTTTGAAATCATCCGCGTTTTCTGGCTTTTATGCAGACAGAGCAGACGGCGTGATGACGGTGGCTGGGACGGTCAATAAAACCCTTTTTCTTACATTGTTGGTATTGATGACCGGTAGTTTTACATGGGGCAAATTTATGACGGGTGGTGCTGAAGCCACCAGTGGCCTTTTGATGCTTGGTTTGATTGGCGGTATTGTTGCTGCTTTGGTCACGATTTTTAAAAAAGAATGGGCGCATATTTCTGCGCCTGTTTATGCTGCGGCACAGGGACTATTTTTGGGCGGTATTTCGGCTATGTTTGAAGTGGCTTATCCTGGAATCGCGATGCAAGCGGTGACGGGAACCGTGGGGACACTTGGATGTATGTTGGTCGCCTATAGATATGGATTAATCAAAGTGACGGAAAAATTTCGTACTGGTGTGATTGCGGCCACAGGCGGTATTGCCTTGGTTTACTTTATAGCGATGATCATGGGCTTTTTTGGCTTGCGTACCAGCTTGATGGACAGTGGTTTTTTGGGTATTGGATTTAGTTTGTTTGTCGTGGGTATTGCGGCTTTGAATTTGGTGTTGGATTTCGATGCAATCGAATCTGCCGCTGCACAAGGGGCACCTAAGCAAATGGAATGGTATGGGGCTTTTGGTTTGATGGTGACACTCATCTGGCTCTATATGGAAATTTTGCGCTTGCTCTCCAAGCTTCGTGATAACAAGTAAGGTGCTTCATTCAAAGCAGGTATGGTGCAACCCTACCTGCTTTTTTATACTGGTATTGTGTCTGTTAGCACCGCTGAATTTGCTGGCAAAAGAGCCGCTTAAGGTTGTTGTCAGTATTCCTGTCTTAGAACGCTTTTTGGAAGAAATAGCCTCTGGAGATGTGCATGTGACGCCACTCACCAAGCCAGGGGGGTCTGCTCATGTTTTTGAACCATCTGCAGCACAAATTGTGGCTATCCGTAAATCACAGTTGTTTTTTGCGTTGCCGTCCTTGTCTCATGAACGGGGCTATCTGAAAACCATTCAACGTTTGAATAAAGAGATGCGTGTGATCAACTTGGAAGATGTTGTTCCTGCTGGATTTGCAAAAGATAGAAGCCTTCATCATGATCCACATACATGGATGGCTCCTGAAATAGTGGTGGCGATGGTTGATCGTATGGTGATTGTTTTGTCTGAGGAACGGCCAGAAAATGCGGTGGCATATCGCAGCCGTGGCAATGAGATTGTGCAGGCGTTGCGTCGTGAAGATCGGGTGATGCGGGAATCCTTGAAACAAGTGAATCCTGCTTCTTTTTTGGCGTATCATCCTTCTTTTGGCTATTTTGCAAAGGCGTATGGTTTGAAACAACATGCCTTGGAGCGTGAAGGGAAGTCTATTTCGGCTTCTTATTTGCGCCGGGTATTGTTGAAAGCAAAAAAAACAGGTGTAAAAACATTCGTGATAAATCCTGGCTTGGATGAGGCTATGGTGTCTCGGGTGACCGATTTTATGCCATGTCAGGTGTTGTCTCTTGATGTTTTGGATCCTGATATTTTTGCTGTTTGGCGACAGCTGACGGCGGCTCTTTTGGCTGAACAGTAGTTATTTTTATATACAATTCACAAACTAAATTTTAGGAAGGTTGTTCTCTATGATCACACAAACATCTGTTCTTTATGATACCCAGCAATCGCCTTTCGAAGCGATGCTACGTGCCTTGCCCTTGCAGCCCGTAGCTGATTTTCTAGCGACCGGTGTTATTGTCCCTGTGACTTTTTCAGAGGTTTTGGTCTCTGGCGGTGGTTTATCCGAAGAGATTAAGTCGACATTTCCTGTGTTGAGTCAATCACAGCGCGGTGTCTTGGGTAGTCAGCCTGGTACGCTTGTTTCTGGTAAAAATATTGCGGTGTTTTTTTCCGGTGGTCCGGCTGCTGGGGGACACAATGTCATCGTAGGGCTCAAGGAAATTTTGGGGAATGACAATAGTCTCTATGGTGTGAAAGCGGGTCCCAAAGGCCTGTTGGCTGGGGATCTTTTTGAAATCACAGATGTGTCGGATATCCGAAATACAGGTGGATTTGATTTCCTTGGCTCTGACCGTACGAAGATCACGACATCGGAACAATTTGAAAAAGTGCGTCACTGGGTGGCCCATTACAAATTAGATGGGATTGTCGTCGTAGGCGGGGATGACTCCAATACCAATGCGGCCTTTTTGGCGGAAAATTTATCTGATCTAAACTGTACAGTTGTGGGTGTTCCGAAAACCATTGATGGTGATTTGCAGGTGTCGCCTTGGGTGCCTATTTCTTTTGGATTTGATACTGCGACACGGATTTATGCGGAGTTGGTAGGGAATATCTTGAAGGATACCCCGTCTTCTCGTAAGTACTGGCACTTTGTGAAACTCATGGGCCGTAGTGCTAGTCATATTGCATTGGAAGTGGCTTTGCAAACACAGCCAACGATAACCTTGGTTTCAGAAGAAATTGCAGAGAAAAAACAGTCTTTGGACACGATTATTACAGATATGGCAAAAACCGTTGTTCGTCGTGCGATTTCAGGGCGCGATTATGGGGT
>JAGYJO010000203.1 GCA_018402095.1 bacterium | reverse complement strand
CGTGGACCAATTGGCTGCCTTGATCGAGGGAATCAAAAAGAACCCAGACAGTCGTCGTCATATCGTGAGCGCCTGGAACCCAGGGAATATGGACGAAATGGCATTGCCCCCTTGTCATGCTTTTTTTCAGTTTTATGTGGTCAATGGGTACTTGGACTGTCAGTTGTACCAACGTTCTGCGGACATTGCCGTAGGTGTACCCTTTAATATTGCAAGCTATGCCCTCTTGCTCATGATGGTGGCCCAAGCGTGTGATTTGACACCCCGTCATTTTGTACACACGTTTGGGGACGCGCATATTTATTTGGATCACCTGGTAGGCCTCAAAAAACAGCTGTCTAGAACACCAGGTGAGTTGCCGCGTGTGAGTATTGCAAAAAAGCCCTTTTTTGAGGTGACTTTTGAGGATATTTCGCTCGAAGGCTATACGCCGAAACCTTTTATTTCTTTTCCTGTAGCAGTCTGAAAGGACGATTATGAAGACCCGTAATGTTATCAAAGGCAAACGCTCTATTATGGAGGCTCTGAAAGCTGAGACCTCGATTAAAATTATTTATGTGGGCCAGGTGCAGCAGCGCCAAGGCGATATCCAGCAAATTGTGGCTTTGGCGAGAGAAGCGGATATTCCTGTCCAAGTGGTGACGCAAGAACACTTGGAATCCTTGGTTGGCGAAGAGAACACACAAGGTATTTGTGCTGTTTTGGACCCTGTGTCTTTCAAAACATTGGCAGAGCTCAAAGAAGCGGCGCCTCAAATCGTATTGGCCACAGATCATTTGCAGGATCCTTATAATTTTGGGGCTATTTTGCGTACTTGTGACGCCTTTGGGATCAAGTGGGTGGTGTTTCCAAAAGACAGAAGTGCCTCTGTGACGCCAGGTGTGATCAAGGCGTCTTCTGGTGCATACCACCATTTGAATTTGTGTCGTGTGACCAATTTGGGAAATGCCCTGACAACCTTGAAAGACAAGGGCTATTGGGTCTACGGGACGGCGATGGAAAATGGCGAAGATTTGGGTGAAGCCAAACCTCATTTCCCTTTAGTCATTGTCGTGGGTAATGAAGAACGTGGGCTGTCTGATCGCATTATGAAGCTATTGGACGGCGCGTATTATATTCCTATGGTAGGGCATGTGGATTCTCTGAATGTATCCGTTGCAGCAGGGATAGCCCTCTATACCCTGGCGAGGCAATGTCGCTAAGAAAAAAGAGTATCAGGGTTCAACTCGTTAAACCCTTTATTTGGATCGTCTGCCTCATGGGTTTGGGCGCCTTTGTAGGTGTTGTTCTCTACATGCGCATGGGCGGACGTATTCCCAATGAAACCGCTTTTTGGCGGATCATTTTGCTTATCTTGCTTGTTTTGATATTGGTGAATGCGGTCATTGTTTGGTTTTATGGCACCATTATTCGGCGCATTACAGATGATGTAGAGCTTCTGGCGAGAACCGCTCGCCAGGTACAACATGGGGATGCCGTAACGGACTTTTCGCTAGACAGGCAAGATGAATTGGGTGACTTGGCGGATGGTATTCATGCCATGACCTTGCGTCTGAAAGAGGCTTCCGAACGTATTCTGGATGAGCGGAATTATTTGGAAGCCATCATTGTCAGTTTTCCGGAAGGGATCATGGTGGTGGATGCGGATGTCTGCTTGGTGATGATGAATCCCACGGCTGAAACGTTGTTGAAAGTGTCCGCTAAGCCGTATATCGGCAGCAATATTTTGGATCAAAAAATGCCCGATCCGTTGAGAGAGGCTTTTATTCGGATTTTTGAAACCAAAAAACCGATTACAACAGAAGCGGTGATGGCACGCTATGATGGTAAGTTACGGACCTTGCAAATTGTGGGGACGGGCTTGAATGCGGCTAACAAATCTCACCAAGGTTGGGTTGTTATTCTCAGAGATGTGAGTCACGAAAGAGAGTTGGAGTCTTTGCGCGATGGCTTTTTGCGTACAGTGACGCATGAGCTGCGTACGCCGTTGACGTCGGTGATTGGGTTTGTGGAGTTGCTATTGAAGTCTCAAATAGGCGCGATTTCGGAAGAGCAGCGTGGGGCTCTGGATATTGTGTATCAGGAATCCAACAGGCTTAAAAATTTAATCGATGATTTGTTGGAGTTGTCCCGTATTAGTGCCGGACGTACCAGTTTGATTTATTCACCGACACCTTTGTATGAGTTACTCAAGAGTATTGTTGCGGCTTTTCAGCCCTTGGCGTTGGGGAAATCCATTTCGCTGGGCGTGACACCGCCGATAACGGGGGAGTTGGTAGTGGAAGCGGATATGGCGCGGCTACGTCAAATCATGGTGAACTTGGTTTCCAATGCAATTAAATTCACACATGCGGGATTTGTGACGTTGTACCTACAGGATCTGGGGGACTGGATCGAAATAGGGGTTCAAGATACAGGTATTGGTCTGTGTGATGAAGACAAAGAAGTTATTTTTGACAAATTTAGGCAGGTAGACTTTACGACGACCAGACGGTTCGAAGGGATTGGTTTGGGATTGTCTATTGTGAAGCAGTTGATCGCCCTTCACCATGGTACGGTGCGTGTGGAGAGTGAATACAACAAAGGCTCTTGCTTTATCATTTCCCTCCCAAAG
>JAGYJO010000202.1 GCA_018402095.1 bacterium | reverse complement strand
TATAGATGATATTGCCAAAAGGCCGGAGCCATACGCCTCTTTCCAAGGCGAAATCAGACACCGTGTCGAGTGATATTTTGGGATCTATCTCGATCACACCACTGACCCCACAGGTGCGGAGGTCTCGGATATAGGGGCTGTGTAATTGCCCGAATCGCTGCGCTATGGCGGCTGTAAGTGCTTTGATTTGGGCTTGGGTTTCGGGTTTCTCTAGAATGGAGATGCTGGTCAATGCCAGACGACAGGCCATGGGATTTCCCATGAACGTAGGCCCATGCATGAGGGCTTTATCCGCGTCTCCCAGAAATGCTTCAAAAACACGTGGTGTGGTGATCGTCGCGGCATGGCCCATATAGCCTGCGGTGAGTCCTTTGCCCAAGACCATGATGTCGGGTGTGATCTGGGCCTGTTCGCATGCAAACCATGTCCCTGTACGGCAAAACCCCGTCGCGACCTCGTCGGCGATAAAGAGAATATTGTGTTTTTGGCAAAGACTGCGTAGTCCGGAGAGATAGCCAAGTGCGTACATGTAGAATCCACCTGCACCCTGCAACATGGGCTCGACGATGACTGCGGCGAGGGTATCGGCATGTTGGATGAGTTGGGATTCGGCTTTTTGTAGTGCCAGTTGGACTTCGCGTGGGTCTGCATGCCAGGCTGGGGGACGGTCTAGAAAGAGCTGTTGGGAGAGTTGTGATGAAAAGAGGTGGTGCATGCCTTCTTCGGGATCACCGACAGACATGGCCATGAAGGTGTCCCCGTGATAGCCACCGAAGAGTGCTGCGAAGCGTGATTTTTTGGGTTGTCCCATGTTACGCCAATACTGCATGGCTATTTTGAGGGAAACCTCGACCCCAATAGAGCCACTATCGGAAAAGAAGACGTGTTGCAAATCGCCTGGTGTGATGGCGGCGAGTTTTTGGGCGAGTTGTTCGGCGGGGGTATGCGTGAGGCCACCGAGCATGACGTGGGGGAGGGTTTGGACCTGGGCGATGAGTGCGGCAACCAAGTCGGGGTGCTGGTAGCCATGAATGACAGACCACCATGAGGCGATGCTGTCGATGAGCTGGCGACCGTCGGCAAGGGTGAGTGTGCAGTCCTTTGCGCTGACCACGGTGGGTGGTGGGGGCATGGTTTGCATTTGGGTGTAGGGAAACCATACGTTGCTGTTCATGCGATGGCCCACCCCCTACCCCCTCCCTGGAGGGGGTGTTTTTTTCTGAAAGGGTTCGCGACTGCGTCGCTCACCCTTTCGATCCCGGGAGTCTGAGGGCAAGACCCGTAGGGTTGCGCCCTCAGAAATAGTATTTCCCCCTCCGGGGAGGGGGTAGGGGGTGGGACTATCCGACTCATAACGCGTGAACCTCAACTTGGTTTAGGGTGGCGCGAAGGTGTCGTCGTGACAACGGTACCCCAAAATAATGATGCCCGGCGGCAAGTGTACCTGCTTGAAAAGCCTCTCTCTCGGATAGCCGCTGATGTGCCAACGCCCAGACCCAACCGGCCATGAAGGCATCCCCACAGCCCACGGAGTGTTTGGCGATGTCATCGGATATCTCGCTCGGGATATAGGGGCTGGTAGACACTGCTTCGCCAGTGAGAAACCCATGAATCGTTTTTCCTTCATCGGTCACGACGATCTGTGTCACGCGTCCAGCTTCTGAATCTGCTTTGGCTTCTTCTAGGAAAGACTTTTTTGAAAAAGACAGTCCTTTCCATTCTTCCCATTCACTGCGGTTGATTTTGACGCCGGTCATGGTCGCGCTTTGTAGGGTATCTCGAATGATTTGTCCTCTCGCGTCCATATACACGGGGCAGTCTTTGTTTTCGATTTGTAGTGCTTGAATCCATTGGGCGTAGCTATCCGTCGGGAAACTGCTGGGTAGCGAACCGCAAAACAAAACAGCGGTGGCTTTTTTGAAATAGGGAATAAGGGCTTTCGTAAAGGTCGAAAAGGCTTGCGGGTTATGTCCGATAAATGCGATTTCTTGTTTGGCAACACCGGTATCGCTCTGTGCATAAATGAGTTGTCTCGTATTCACGTGGCCCATGATGGTCCGGGCGGGCAGACGCTCGGCTTTGAGGAGTTTGCGGACATGGTAGCCATTAAATCCCCCCACGGGTGTGATGATTTTGGCTTTGGTATCCAGCTGTCGGAGGGTACGTCCGGCATTGATACCTTTGCCGCCAGCGCGTTGGGAATGGACCGCTGCGCCTGTCGGTGTCTGAGTAGCAAAACAATCAAGTGTGGGGTTGGGACAAACGATGAGGAGCATGGATATACCTTTCTGTGGCGTCAGCAATGGCGGTGTTTTTTTGAGAGTCTGTCCAGCCCCAAGCTTCCAGGCAAACCTGGGCAACTTCTGCGAGTAATGCGGGCGTGAGTCCTACGAAGAGGGTGGTCCTGCGTCGCAAAATATCGTCGAGGGTTTTGGCTTTTTCGATGGCTATCATATAGCCAATTTCACCACGGAGTAAGCCCGTGGATTGCTGTGTTGAATCCACGAGGGCTTGGCTGTGGGTTCTTCCAGGATTGAAAGGACGAAGTCCTTTCAGAAAAAAAATAGATTTCTCGGCGAAGCCGAGAAATCTAAAAAAGTTGAAAGTGCTATCGCCCTTTCGATCC
>JAGYJO010000201.1 GCA_018402095.1 bacterium | reverse complement strand
TTTGACCAAATGAATGATCTGACGCACATTGGGTCTATAGGTACCTTCTTTGTTGTCCCACACCAAGCCCACATGCAAAATGGTGACTTGGCTATCGCTCTCAAAGGTGAAGCGCTGATAGGTAGGCTGGTCATAGACGGTGATCAATTTTCCCCAGTCATTTTCCACCACCTGATCGATCCAAAAATGTTGCGGCTTCGCATCGCCAGCAGCTGGTGGCATCGCGGCATGGAGTGGTGCCACCAGCAGCATCACGAACACGATGATTTCAAAAAATGTTTGTGCGCCTCTGCGCTGCGTGATCACACTCATAATACCCAGTGTCCTTTCTGCAGCGTCACCGCATGTCCGCCAATGCGTACAATCCCATCCCCCAAACGGCCCAAGACAACGCCGCCACGTGCAGACGCTTGAAAACAAATGATTTGTGGTTTTTGCAACAAGGGCAACCAATATCCCACCAAGGCACAGTGAGACGATCCCGTCACCGGATCTTCGTCGATCCCAATACGCGGCGCAAACACACGGGAAACAATGTCATATTGTTGTGACGTCGATAGCGACGTGAGGACCACAGCGCGCACGTCCAAGTCTGCTATTTTGGCCAAATCCGGCACATAGTCCCGCACCTGAGATTCTGTGGTCATGACCAAGATCAGATCTTCGTTGCTACGCAGTACCGCACGCACACCCGTCAGGTTCAAATGCGCGATAGGGTCTACACCCGACACATCCGAGACGGCTACGGGTACATCTTCTGGAAAAGAAAGCTCAATCGCGTCATAAAAACGCTGGGCACGCAACAAGCCCCCCGTATAAGTGAAATGAATCACCTCGTCCGTCACGGTACCCGATTCCCAGAGCACATGGGCCGCCGCCAAAGTAGCATGTCCACACAGATTGACTTCGGTCTTCGGCGAAAACCAACGTACATGAAAGTGATGATTCGTCGGGACGAGAAAAGCCGTTTCAGGGAAACCCAACTCGGTCGCCACCGACTGCATCCATTTCACTGTCGGCATCGTTTCCATCAGGCAAACCCCAGCGGGGTTGCCTTTGAATGGAACTTGGGAAAAAGCATTCACGACAAAAAAAGAAGTCATCTAAAACGCATGTCCAATATTGAAGTGAATATAAGAATCCCCTTCATCACCTATACCCCAGTCCAAACGGATGGGCCCCAATGGCGTCTGAATACGAAAACCAAGACCTTTTCCCATACGCATATCTGCCAGGCTAAACGCCCCGCTGGTCGCATTACCGACATCGGCAAAGAGCACCATTTGAAACATATCGGAAAACAAAAAGCGGTATTCCAAAGAACCCACCACCATCTTGTTGCCGATACCAAAGGGGGTGTAATCATTCCAACCACGAACCGTACTACTGCCACCGACACGATACAATTCTCTGGCATACAGATCATCATCCGATAGCTGAGGACTTTGGATCAGACCCAAGGCCAACCGCGTGGCAATCGTCTGTTTTTCAAAAGTCGGAAAAAACTGGCGGAAATCCACATTGTATTTCACAAAATCCAAAGACGACGCATAGAACTGCAAGGATTTTTCGACAGAAAAGGTATGAAAACTCCCCGCCGTCGGATTAAACCGGACATCACGGGTATCGTAGCCAACCCCAAATCGGTAGCTATGAATGGTGTAATGTTTGTCCACATCCCGCAAATGCACGTTTTCAGCTTTCACACTGTGGTCCGTCGTCAGCTCATAGGCCAGCGGCCAACCGATGCCCACTTCCACCCCTTGGCTAAACTCGTTACGAAACACCACATTACCGCCACTCGGCGTCAAGGAATCCACATCCCCATCACGTACCCATGCTTTGACGCTCAAGGACTTGCGCTCATCCCACATCCACGGATTCACATATTTGATTTGATAGGTGTTGGCTTTGCCAAAATTGAGGTTCACCATCCCCAATTGGCCCGTACCAAACATGTTGTCCCAATAAAAATTGGTAAACAAACTAAAGCCAGACACAGGGCTATAGCCGCCACCCAAGCTGAAATTTGCCTGTGTCGCACGTTCTTCGATTTGTATCATGAGGTCATAAAGATTGGGCTTCGCACCAGGCAAAAACTGGGGTTCCAAATTGGTAAAATACCCCAGGTTGAAAATACGTCGCAAATCTTCCCGAATACGGCTGGCCTGCAAGACATCTCCTGGTTTCGAGACCATTTCACGGGTGATCACGTATTCTTGGGTACGCGTATTGCCGGTCACCGAAATCGTTCCGATTGTGGCCTCTGAAATTTCAAAGACCAAGTTCTGCCCATTTTTCTCTGGCAAAATAGGCATGACAGACACACGCACTTCAGCCGTTTCGTAATGGCTACGCAAAACAGCCAAATCATCACGAACATGACCCAAATTCAAAATATCCCCAGGCTGACTTTTGAGCCCTTCTCGCAACGTCGCCGCCGTTAGGGAACGGTTACCTGCAAATACAACATCTGCGATCACTGGATTCTGAGAAACGGTGAAAACCAACACCCGTCCGGCTGGCGTTTTTTTGACCTCAGACGTCACATCGGCAAACACGCCCAAGGAGCGTAGATTGCGAATCGCACGGTTGATGTGAAAAGGATTCACAGATTCACCAGGTTT
>JAGYJO010000200.1 GCA_018402095.1 bacterium | reverse complement strand
ACCTATTTTGCTATCACCGAAGTGTCTTTCGCATCTGTGAACAAGCTTCATTTGCGCGAACAAACACATCACGGGTTTCTTGGTACCTCATTTTTGGAAAAATGGCTTAACACCCCAAAAACCTTACAAATAGGTTTCCAAGTCAGTTATCTGATCACAGCCGCACTCATGACCATCGGACTCCATAGCTATATGCTCCAATGGACAGGCGCTAAGGCCTGGATTTTCAGCATCACATCACTCATCACAGCTGGACTCATCACGGCATTCATATTGGCCATTTCCCACGGTATTGTTCGGCTCATCCCCGTCAAGCAACGTGCCATGCTCACCCACTATCTCATTTTCCCATTTGTGGTCTTCATGGTGATTTTGTGGCCATTTAGACTGGGCGTCTTCGGATTACGATGTGCATTGGATAAACTCGGCGTTGGCAGCGAAGAAGATCAGCGTCGCATATTGTCTGAAGATGAGATCAAAGCCATCGTCAATCAAGCACAAAAAGATGGGATTTTGGAAAAAGAAGAAAAAGAAATGATCGACAGTATTTTTCATTTTTCCAAAACCGTTGTACGAGAAATCATGACCCCGCGAACAGATACATTCTGTATTGGCACCCATGCGTCCCTTCAGGAAGCAATCGATCTCATGGTGCAACGTGGTCACTCAAGAATCCCGGTTTATGAAGATAAAATTGACAATATTGTCGGCATTGTCTACGCCAAAGACTTACTACAACTTTCCGACAAAGATGCGTCTAAAGAAGTCAATACCAATATGCGAGATGCAACGTTTATACCTGAAACACAAAACATTGAAGACCTGCTCAACGAAATGCGAAATGGACGCATTCATTTGGCTGTCGTTGTCGATGAGTACGGGGGGATGGCTGGCGTCGTAACCTTGGAAGATATTTTAGAAGAAATCGTTGGTGAAATTCGGGATGAGTACGACCATAGAGAACAACCCAATCTACGACAGCTCACACCCAATTCTTTCGTCGTGGATGCAAGTATGAACATCGAAGATCTTGGCGATAAATTGAGCTGTAAGTTTCCTATCAGTGATGACTATGACACCATCGGTGGATTTGTACTGACACAACTCGGACACGTCCCTTCCAGAGGTGAACAGTTCCCCTTTGAAAGCTATGACATTGTTGTTCGTGACGTCGCCAAACGCCGTATTCGCCAACTGGAGTTCCGCAAACAACCACAAACCACGGAAAAGACCCAATGAGCAACGCTTCAAAAAAAACACCCGCCCTATTAACAGGCCCCCTTTCTGTAGCAAACACCATCTATCTTTGCCACACACAAGGCTATGTCAAACCCTTCTGGGCAGAACGCCAACTGTCCCCAGAGAGTCCAACCTTTCACCCCCCTATCGATCAACGGCATTTCAGCAATACTGCGTATAGATCTTGGACAACCCTTCGCGCACCAGGCTGCACAGAGCACCTCACCATAGATCCAGTAGGCATGTGCAGCCCCAATAGCACATGGGGCCTAGACATTTGGGTCAAACAAGACGGATCCTTTTTTAATCTCACATCACTACCCGGCCACCAGCAGACCATTGAAAACGAAAAAATAATCATCACAGGGACCTGTCCAGGGTTTACACTGAAACTAGAAATCAGTATTGATAAACAAAACAGTGCCGCCGGATATCTCACCGTATCCCTCTCAAAAATGACCTCTGCCCTATCACTCTTTTTGGCCATCAGACCTTATGGTGTCACAGACGTTTCACCGATACGTGATATCACCTATCACTCAGAAGGTGCGATGATTGTGAATAGAAAACTGGGAATGGTGCTGCTAGATCCGCCTAAAAACATTCTTTGTCTTCCGTTTTCTGAAGGAGATACAGCGACACATATCGGACGCTGGGAACAAATTCTCAAAACAACATGTCCCGAATCATTTGCCACAGGTTATGCCGAATACAGATTTTCCGAACAAACGGGCCATGTACGTGTATGGTTACCCTTGGATAAATCATTTTCTATCGCACACGACCTCGCCAAACCATTGGAAAAGATACAACTCAAATCGTGGATTCAAGATTTCAAAAACAGACACACCAATACAGATCAACACCAAAAAACAACAGAAACTCCCCTAGAAACATACATCAACAAACAGATTTATCATTTACAGCAAGCCGAAAACACACCCTATCCACAAGAAGATCCATGGGCTTGGCTGGGACAGTTTGGGCTACTATATTGGATCCCAAACACCGACACAAACTTTTCACAAATCAGTCAATCTGCATTGACGCAACTCACACAAGTATTCAAAAAGAAACCGACACTCACACATGCGGGCATTGTCATGCTACTTGCCCAACACATCGGGCATTTATCTGGTGAGAAAACAAAACCAGACGGGCTCCAAAAAATCATTAAACTCGCATTAAACCTACCCCTTCCGGGAAAGGAATTGGGAAAAGAAGAAACAAAAAACCCCTTTGATCACGCGTTTGGGAAAGGCCCCTACTGGCTCTCTTATTTTTGGGCATCTTCCATTCTCAAAATCGGTATCACGCTAATCGAATCAGGCCCCCAGCAAGAAGCCATGATCAAGCGTGAACGGGAACTAAAGTTGGCCTTAGAAACAGCACTCGATGA
>JAGYJO010000020.1 GCA_018402095.1 bacterium | reverse complement strand
ATCCGCGAGAGATGTTGTTTGTGCCTGTGTTGCCTATTCGTATTTATAGAGCGGTTATGCTTGCCTTTCGGGTAGCTGTGATCGCGCTTTTGGGTGGGTTGATGATAGCTGCATTGCTGTCGGATATCCGTTTTTTAGTTGGGATTTCTCAGTTTTATGGCGTGAAAATTTCTTTTGTGGTGCCGTTGGTGATTATTGGTGTGTTTTTCTTTTTGAGACCACATCGGGTGTCTGCTTTTTTGTATGTGTTTAAACGTCTTTTTTTGGCCCCTGTTCGGACTGCATTTTTGGTGGCCTGTGTTTTTTGTGCCTTGTTTATGTTTGTTTACATTGCGCGTAGTGGTAATGCTGTTTCGTTTCAGGTGCCTATTTACGAAACTTGGTTTAGGGAGGCGCTTGAAACACTCCTGTTTGTTCGTCCTCGCACCAAGGAGTTTTTGATTGGATACCCTTTCTTGATGTTGGGTGTCTTGTATATGTTTCGGCCTTTTTTTCAAAACTGGGTGTGGTTTTTTAATGTTCTAGGTGCGGTGGCCTTGGTGTCTGTTGTGAATTCTTTTTGTCACGTACATACGCCTCTTTTGGTTTCTATTTATAGGAGTGTATTGGGCGTGTCTTTTGGCGTTTTATGTGGATTGGGGTATCTGATGTTGTTTTCTATGTGTCGCCGACTGATGCGGCGTTTCTTGTGAGTATTTGGGATGCGTCTTGGGATGCTTTGGAGGCGCGTTTAGGGATTGTTTTTTCGAATAAGTCGTTGCTGATTACGGCGATGACACATTCGTCACTTACACGTCAGCGGTCTTTCCAGCATGAAACAGACAATGAGCGTTTGGAGTTTTTTGGCGATTCTGTTGTGAAACTTGTGATTTCTGAGTATCTGATGAACAAGTACCCTAGGGCCAAAGAAGGTGAACTAACCAAACTTCGTGCCTGGTTGGTGTCTGATAAATGCTTGTCTTTTTTTTCAACCCAATTGTGCTTGGGTGTGAATCTTCGTTTGTCTTTTGGTGAGGAAAAAGGGGGCGGGCGTGAGCGTATTTCCACTTTGGCCAATGCCTTTGAAGCGTTAATGGGGGCGGTTTTTTTGGACAGAGGTTTATCTGAAGCGCGTGGGTTGATAGAGCGATTGCTTTTGCGTTATTGGGACGTTGTTCAAGAAGATGCCTCTTCTATTGATCACAAAACGCAGTTGCAGGAGTGGAGTCAACAGCAGCGTATTCCATTGCCGGAATACCACGTGATGCGTACCGAAGGCCCGGATCATTCCAAGGTATTCTTTGTGAATGTCATGTGTCGTTTGGCGGAAGGCGATCGGCGCTTTTCTGGGGAAGGGACCTCTCGTAAAGATGCGGAACAGCGTGCCGCGAAGGTGGCTTTGGATAGTTTGCGGGGGTGAGATGTCGTATGTTTCAGAAGTCAGTCCAAAAACGACAGTTATCTCAAAAGGAAGCGCGTATAGTTGGAACTGCAATAAACACATGGGTTGCTGATGGTATTATTTCGCCAGAATTATCAGAAACGCTACGAACATCCTATGAAATCATTCAGTTTGATTGGAAACGTGTTGCCAAATATTCATTTTGGCTTTCTATATGCAGTATCATTATTTCTATATCCGCGGTACTTGCTGATCAATGGCTGATTGCGCTTATCAAGAGGCTATTTACAGCAACAGATAATGTGAAGTGTCTGTCTTTTGCTTTGCTTTCTGCAGGGCTGTATTACCTAGGTATACGAAAAAAGAGAAACAACCCTGAACGCGTATTTAGTAACGAAGCAATCTTTTTTCTTGGGGTGGTGGCAACAGCAACCTCTATTGCGTACTTCGGGAAAACTCTTGATGCCAGTTCAGGCCATTTTTTAATACTCTTGTTATTTGCCTCAGTTATATATGGGCTGGTCGGCCTATGGTTTTCATCAAAACTGATCTGGGTATTTGGTTTATTGTCATTGGGTAGTTGGCTTGGTGCTGTAACCGGTTATGCATCTGGTTGGGGTTCCTATTATCTAGGCATGAACTATCCATTACGCTTTGTATTGTTTGGCTTTTTACTCATAATGCTTAGCTCATTTGTATTCAAAAAATGGCATAGTCGCGCAGAGTTTCTTGCGCCATCTCGCGTTGTTGGCTTGCTCTATTTGTTTGTAGCGCTATGGATGCTGTCAGTATTTGGCAACTATGGGGATGTCGACTCATGGCAAAGCGCGCATCAAATTTCGCTATTTCACTGGTCTGTAGTGTTTGCTATAGCCTCTATTGTCAGCATATATCATGGTATTAAATACGATGATGGCATGACTAGGGGGTTCGGTATAACCTTTATATTCATAAATCTATACACGCGATTTTTTGAATACTTCTGGGTGGGTACTCATAAAGCTGTGTTTTTTGCAATTTTAGCGATTAGTTTTTGGCATCTAGGCGCGAGGGCTGAAAAAATATGGCGCCTTAATTCAATCAGGGTTCTGTCTCGACCTGTGTCAGGGAAGGATTTCGAGCCAGACGTCTAGCTGTTGAGGGAGGCTCTGGCTTGGTCCGTCCGAGTGGGAATCGTGCTTGTGAGGTTTTGCGCTATCGCCGATGTTTTCGCTATTGCAATTCTCGTTTTACAATGCAAAATGCGATTATGTATCGCAGACTTCAAAGACTTGTTGACGAAATCCCCGTAACTCGGGTGCTGGGACTGTGGGGTTCGGGATCGTTGTCCCTACTGATTCATTGATGGCAGCGCTGTCCCAACCATTGTGATTTTTTGTGTGAAACAGGTACTATTACCTGTTATGTCACTATTTCGTTACCGTGGGATACTTAATTTTATGAAAAAACACCGCTGGATTCCTATTCTGTCTATTGTCTTTTTTGTCTCCATTTCATTTTTTGTGATGGCGCGAGAGCCCAATAAAGAAGCTGTTTTGTCGGCGATTGTGTTGCGACGTTTGGCCGATGTTCATTATGAGCCACTTCCGCTTGATGATGCTTTGGCTGCTCGGGTGTTTGAATTGTATGTGAAACGCTTGGATCCATCGAAACATTTTTTCTTGGCCTCTGATGTGGCTTTGCTTAAACAATATGAGACGGTTATTGATGACGAATTGAAATATGGACAAAGTACGCTTTTGAACGTTTCTTCAAAAATTCTGGAGCAACGTATTGTGGAGTTGCAAGACATTTATAAAGAAATTCTAGCGGATCCTTTTATGTTTCAAGAAGACGTAACGGTTGAAACGGACCCTAAGAAACGGAAATATCCGGTAGACAAGTCTGCATGGCGCCAGGACTGGTCTTTGTATTTGCGTCAACAAGTGTTGACGGGATATCTGTTGGCGTTGGAAGCGTTGCCGGCCACGGCTTCTGCAAAAATAAACGTCTCAAACAATGTGGTAGACCCTAAGATAGAGCAGGACGCCCGTCAAAAAGTCGAAAAAACATTTGGCGCCATGCTGGATCGCAAGCTCAAAGAAACCCGAGATGAAAAGTTTAGTGCATTTTTGGATACTGTTGCGAATGCCTTTGATCCCCATACGTCGTATCTGGCGCCACAAGCAAAAGAAGATTTTGACATTGGCATAACAGGGACACTTGAAGGTATCGGTGCGTTGTTGAAAGAAGAGGATGGCTTTGTGAAGGTCACACGTATTGTGCCGGGTTCCGCCGCCTCTCGTCAAAAGCAGCTGCAGGCAGAAGATACGATTATTAAAGTGGCACAAGGTGATCAAGAGCCTGTGGATATTGTGGGTTATCGTGTTCAGGATGCCGTTCGTTTGATTCGTGGCAAAAAAGGAACTGAGGTTCGACTGACTGTGCGTAGGCCTGAAGGACAGGTTGTTGTGATTCCTATTGTTCGTGATGTTGTGGTCATAGAGGAGTCGTATTCGAAATCTGCTGTTCTGCAGACGGATACGAATGAATCTTTTGGCTATATTTATTTGCCGAGCTTTTACAGAGACTTTTCAAACCCTAGAGCCCGTAATGCAAGTAATGATTTGCGTGCAGAAATTCACCGTTTGAGGCAAAAAAAGGTGAAGGGTATTATCCTGGATTTACGTAATAATGGCGGTGGCGCACTGGATGACGCGGTCAATATTTCTGGCTTGTTTATTGACTATGGGCCTGTGGTACAGGTCAAAGACCGTTTTGGAAAAAGTAGCGTTAAGTATGACAACGATCCGACGATTCAGTATCAAGGGCCGCTTATTGTTATGGTAAATAGTTACTCAGCATCGGCGTCAGAGATTTTGGCTGCAGCCCTCCAGGATTATGGTCGCGCGGTGATTGTGGGTAGTGGGCCCAATACTTATGGCAAAGGGACCGTTCAGGTTGTTCTGAATTTAGACAATGCAATTGCTGGTGGTGTGGAGTGGGATGCGCTTCGGTCTGAACTGGGTTCTTTGAAATTGACCCATCAAAAATATTATAGAATTACAGGTGGTGCCACCCAGTTTAAAGGGGTTGTGCCAGATATTGTTTTGCCTGATTTGAATAGTTATTTGGAGTTGGGTGAGCAGTCTTTGCCGTACGTATTGCCGTGGTCTACGACCTCTGGTCTTCAGTATCAACCGTGGGTGGATACCTTGCCCTTGGATATGTTGCGGCAAAAAAGCGAAGCCCGTGTGACCAAAGACCCTGTATTTCGTGCCATAGTGGCACAGGTTGCTGTTCGTCGTGTGCAAAAAGATGCGCCGTGGCCGTTGCATTTAGCACAGGCTTTTTCGTTGCAGCAGTCACGCAAAAAAGAAGCGGATCAAATTGGTGATTTGGTGAAAGAAACCACGGTTTATCAGGCATTGGCCTCGGAAGATGGTCGTAAAATGGAGCCTGAGAGACAAAAGGAATACGATGATTGGCGTAAACAGTTGCGCAAGGACCCTGCTCTTTTGGAGACTGTGTTTATTATGAGAGATCTGGTTTTTGGGGGATATAAATCCCATGATTGATACCCACGCCCATCTGTATCTTTGCAAACAGGCTTTGCCCGATTTGGTTTTGCTTGCGCGAGAGGCCGGTGTGTCAGCGTTGGTGAATGTTGCGACGGATTTGGCGTCATCGGAGATTGTTTTGTCTCAATCCCAGGCGTTTCCTGGGTATGTTTTTCCGACAGCCGGGATACATCCTTGCACTGAATTTGTTCCTGATGAAATGGACGCATTGCGTGAGTTTGTAGACAAAAACAGAGCGTCGATAGTGGCTATAGGTGAGATCGGTTTGGACCTGTATCGAGGTACGGCTTCTTTGGCGGATCAGGTGTCGCGATTTGAGGCGCAGCTTTTGATGGCGCGTGAATATGATTTGCCTGTAATTATTCATTCGAGGCAATCGGATGAGGCGATGCTGGGTGTTATTTTGAAGTATCCTGATATTCGTAAGGTGTTTCATTGTTTTTCTTCGGGGCCTGATTTTTTGGCGGCTGTGCAGCACGATAATTGTTGTTTTAGTTTTACCGGACATATTACCTACGATAATCCGCATGTTATTGCGGCGATGAAGCAAATGCGGCTGTCTCAAATCATGTTGGAAACAGACTGTCCTTATTTGACGCCCAAGTCACGTCGTGGGCAGGCCAATCACTCGGGAAATATTCCGTTGGTAGCTGAAGCCATGGCTGAGCATTTGGGGGTGAGTCTGGATGTTATTCAGTCGAATACGACAGAAACTGCGCGTCGGTTTTTTGGGTTATCATGACCCCCGTTGGGGATTTTAGATTATTAACGCGGTTTTCTCCGACCATGGATGCCGTTTTACAGCTTTTGGATGCTGGGTACCCCTTTCATAAAGCGATTCTTTTGTTGGCGGATTTTGAGACTGACAAGGCTTACCACTCTCGGTTGCTACGTATGTGTTCGGATATGGATCAAGGGTTGCCCTTTCATGTCACGTTGAGACATCTGTTGCCGCATGCGGTGGGTTTGGCGATTTGGGATGTGACGTCGTTGCCGGATATGCGTACTGTTTTGCGGCATTTGGGTGGGTATATTTCGCAGAAAGAGCAGCTTTTACGTACCTTGTTTAAATCGCTGTTGTATCCGATGGTTTTGCTTTTGGGGCTGATTTTGGTTCTTCTGTTATTTGTTTTTCAGGTGGTGCCGGCTATGGGGACTTTGGTTGAAAGTGCAGATGGGTCCTTGTTGTCTGTTTTGTTGGGCTTCCGTGAGTTTTGTTTGCAGTACATGTCCTTTGTGTTACCTGGTTTTTTTGTTTTTGTCGGGGGCGTGTCTGTTTGGTTTTGGGTTCGTGGGTGGGCGCGCTTTTTAGGGCTTTTTTTTCGCCCACGTGCGGCAGACGTCGCGTGGATGATGGGTGTCTTGTTGTCGAATGGCATGTCTGTTGATGTGGCTTTGTCTGCGTTAGCTGCGCATTCAAATAAAGTAGAGATTGGGTGGCTACGGGATCAGGTTTTGCAATCGGGCCAATTTTCGCCAGGATTTGTACGCTTTTTTGCGGTTCGGGGTATTCAGGCACAGTTGTTATTGGTGTCGGAAAAATCCGGGACCTTGTCTACCCGGTTGCTCTCTGTGGGGCAAGCACTTTTGGTAGAGGATATGATGCTGTTGTCACGGCGTATTGGGTTGGTTCAGCCTGTTTTGTTGCTGGCCGTTGGTGTGCTTGTCTGGTTGTTGATGCGGGTGGTAATGGCGCCGCTGTCGACGATGATTCAGTTGCTATAGCTTGCCCGAACTGAATTGTTGAACGGTGTCTTTTTTTGTTGCGAATCGATTACGGTTTGCCTAGCTGTGTGCACTGCACTATAATTATCCGCTATTAAATTTAGTCTGTAGGAGAGGTCCCCACATGAAAATTTTGAATTCTAACCGTGAGGGTAATATTGTCCATTTGGAGATAGAGAAATCCCCCGAAGCTATTGAAAAAAACATTCAAAAAGCATTTCGTACGTTGTCAAAAGATGTTCGCATTCCTGGATTCCGGAAAGGTCGTATTACCCAATCTTTGTTTGAAAAACATTTTGGGCGCCATTCGTTGATCGAAGAAGCTTTGAACTTGCTCTTGAATGAAGCGTATTCAGAGGCGGTGGACTTGTTGGATTTGCGTGTTATTGATAGACCTAAAAACATCAAGATTTCTGAATACAAAGAAAATGAACCTGTTGTCTTTAGCTGTGATGTAGATGTAGTCCCTACTGTCACGCTAGGCGATTATGCAGGTCTTGAAATAGCTGTTTCAGAAGAATCTACGGATGAAACCGTTGCTTCGCAAATTGATCAGTTATTGTCTAATTATGCGACCTTTGAATCGGCTTCACGTCCGGTGGAAGCAGGCGATCGTTTGACACTTGATGTGACAGCGACTGTTGCTGGTGAAACCATTCCAGAGTGGACGCGTTCATCTACGGTGACTATTGGGGATGCCCATTTCGGTGAAGCCATGGATCAAGCGCTTATGGGATTGTCCGTTGGTGATACGGCGCAGTGTGAAGACACTTTTCCTGAAACCCATGCTATCGCGGCTGTTGCGGGACAGACGGTGGCGTTGACGGCGATTGTTCGAGATATTCAGGTTCGTAACGTTCCTGTTCTGGATGATGCTTTTGTTCAGAAAATATCTGAATTGCAAACTGTGGATGCGTTTCGTGCGGATTTGCAGGAAAGAATGACCAAAGAAGTTGCGGATAAAAACACAGAGCGTCGTCAAGAAGCCTTGATTGATGCGTTATTGGCTAAAACAGAAATTGAATTGCAAGACGTCTTGGTTGACCGTGAAGTTGATCACATGGTTTCTGACTTTGAAGAACGGTTGAAGCGGATCCGGTATTCTTTGGATAGCTATTTGGCCTCTGCCGGGAAAACCCGTGAAGAGATCAAGGATGGTTATAGAGAGAGTGCAGCTAAGCGTCTTAAGGCGGACTTGGCCTTGGAGTCTGTAGCAGAAGCAGAAAATATCGTTGTAACAGATGACATGATGAGATCTGAGATTTTGTCTTGGAATGCGCCAGAGTTGCAGTCCGATGCGGATGTCGCGGCGTATTTGGCCGGTATTGACTCACGTGGATTTGCGGAGCTGTTGCGACGTCGTAAAGCCTTAGAGGCATTGGAAGCAAAAGCCAATATTCAGCTTGAATTGGTAGGGAAGGGAGCTTAGTTATGCCTTTAGTGCCAATGGTTATTGAGCAAACAGGACGTGGAGAACGGTCTTTTGACATTTATTCCCGTTTGCTAAAAGAGCGGATTATTTTCTTGGCCGATGGTGTGGATGATCAAACTGCAAATTTGGTTATTGCCCAGCTTTTGTTTTTGGAAGCGGAAGATAGTGACAAAGAGGCGTATTTGTATATCAACAGCCCTGGTGGCGTTGTTACTGCAGGTATGGCTATTTATGACACCATGCAATATATCAAGACCAAGGTTTCAACGATTTGTTTGGGACAGGCAGCATCTATGGGTGCGGTTTTGTTGGCGGCTGGTGAGCCTGGCCGTCGGTATGCATTGCCCAATGCGCGGATTATGATTCACCAACCATTGGGTGGTGCGCAAGGACAAGCGACCGATATTGAGATCCAAACCAAAGAAATTTTACGAATTAAAAAGATTTTGAATGGTGTTTTGTCACATCATACAAAGCAGCCTCTGAAAAAAATCGAAAAAGACACCGATCGTGACTTTTTTATGGATCCTTATGAGGCAGTGAAGTATGGCTTGATTGATGAAGTAATCACCACAAGCCATCTGTCAAAAAAGAAATGACGATAGTACCCGTTTGTTCGTTTTGCGAAAAAAAACAACAAGAGGTTAAGCGTTTGATTTTGGGGCCGACTGGCAATATTTGTGACGCATGTGTTCAGATGTGTCATGACATTGTTTCCGAGGATCAGGAACCTGCTGTTGAGGCAAAGTCAGAACCTATTCCAGAGTTTGGATCTTTGCCAAAACCGGTGGAGTTGTATGCGTTTCTCAATCAATATGTGATCGGACAAGACAAAGCAAAGCGTGTGCTGTCCGTTGCCGCATACAATCATTACAAACGGTTGTATGCGCCGAGTACGGATGAGTTTGCCGATGTAGAATTGCAAAAAAGCAACATTCTATTGGTAGGACCTACCGGAAGTGGGAAAACCTTGCTCGCTCAGAGTTTGGCCCGACGTTTAAATGTGCCGTTTACGATTGCAGATGCAACGACCTTGACGGAGTCTGGCTATGTGGGTGAGGACGTTGAGACAATGTTGTTTCGATTGTATCAAGTTGCTGGTCAAGATTTAGAAAAAGCGCAGCGGGGTATTGTTTTTATTGATGAAATCGATAAGATTTCTCGCAAATCTGAAAATGCGTCTATTACCCGTGATGTGTCTGGGGAAGGTGTTCAGCAAGCCTTGTTGAAAATGTTAGAAGGTACCCAGGTGAACGTGCCGACACGTGGGGGTAGAAAACATCCGCAACAAGAGTTTATGACGATGGATACCAGTCAGATGCTATTTATTGTGGGTGGTGCATTTCACGGTATAGAAGACATTGTACGTCATCGCTTGGATTCCAAAACCTTTGGCTTTTTGGGCGAAGAAGAAAAAAAGAAAATAGTAGCAAAAACAGATCCCTATGCGGAGATCCAGGCAGAAGATCTTCAAAAGTTTGGGCTTATTCCTGAATTGATTGGTCGTTTGCCTGTTATTGCGCCTTTGGAAGCCTTGGATGAAGCTGCTCTTGTACAAATTTTGACAGTGCCCAAAAATGCACTGGTTAAACAGTATAGAAAGCTGATGGCTGTAGATGATGTGACTGTTGATTTTGACGATGAGGCCCTAGTGCTCATTGCCAAAATTGCAGCTGCAAAAAAAATGGGAGCGCGGGCTTTGAGATCTATCTTGGAGTCGCTTATGTTAGGCCCCATGTTTGATGCGCCTGCTGCCAGAGTCAAAAAAATTGTGATTGATCGGGCCGCCGTCAATGCCTATATGCAAGATCACTTGTCTTACGGGCAACGAGAGCTTGTTTTGCGAAAATAAGGAGCCACTCATGAATGTCAATCGTCCCGTTATTTTATCCCCAGAAATAGAGCATAGATTTCAATTGTTTGTTGTTTTTGAGCCGGCTTCTTCGCGTATTCCATCAGTGGATATTCTTGTTGAGGGACCAAAAGTCAAAGACCTTTACGAAGAATTAATGGATAAATTGTTTTATGACAACTCTCTTAAAGCACAGATTATCCAAAATCGTGTTGCGAAAATTGGTCAGATGATGGATCTTCTGAAAAACATGGAGCATGTGGTGCTATCCAAGTTTTTTGATCGCATTTGGCGCCGTTATTCGTATATTAGTAATATTGGTGAGCCCTTTTTGGATTTACCGACCTTTATTCAATACTTTCCTGAATATGGTGAGGACAAATCCTCTCTCTTGGCTCAGCGTATTGATGATGAGGATGACGAGCCTAGCTCTGACGAGGACGAATAAAGATGCCGTCACTTTCTCTTGGTATTGTAGGGCTTCCCAATGTCGGTAAGTCCAGTTTGTTTAATGCGATTACGAATACATGTGTGGCTGCGGAAAATTTCCCTTTTTGCACGATTGACCCGAATGTTGGCATTGTTCAAGTGCCCGATTCGCGATTGAACTCACTGGCTGCTGTTAGTGGGTCCCAAACTATTTTGCCCGCAACCGTTACCTTTGTGGATATTGCTGGGTTGGTCAAAGGGGCGTCCAAAGGCGAAGGTCTGGGCAATAAGTTTTTGACCAATATTCGTGAGACATCGGCCTTGGTTCATGTTGTTCGGTGTTTTGAAGATGATGATGTGATTCATGTTCATGGCAAGGTAGATCCTTTGGGTGATATTGATACCATTGAGACAGAGTTGTTACTTGCTGATTTGGATATGGCACAACGTGCGGTTGATACGCAAGCCCGTCGTGCAAGAACGGATAAGTCAGAACAAGAAAAACTAGATACCCTGACAAAGGTACTATCTGGCTTAGAGCGCAATATGGGTGTTTCTTCATTGAGTTTAACGCCGGAAGAAAAATTGATGTTGAAGACGTATGAGTTTTTGACAGCAAAACCGGTTATTTATTTGGCCAATGTAGCGGACGATACCGTTGCCGACATGGATCAGCCGTTGGTTGTTAAAGTCCGTGACTATGCGGCGTCGCGTAATGCATCTTTTTTGATGCTTTCTGCCAAATTAGAAGCTGAAGTGAGTGGCCTTCCTGAAGAGGATCGATCCGAATTTTTGACGATGTATGGCTTGTCTGATTCTGGTTTGGGCCGTTTGGCGCGTGTTGGTTTTTCTCTTTGTTGGGGTTACAGACGTATTTTACGACAGGTCCAAAAGAAACCAGAGCTTGACGATTCGTGGGCTGATTGTGCCCCCTAGATGGCTGGTGAGATTCATACTGATTTCGAAAAAGGCTTTATTCTGTGCCAACATTGTGAGACACTCGGAGTTTGTCGCTAATGGGGGCTGGAAGGGGTGCAGCGAGGGTTGGTTCGCCAAGAAGGCAAGGATTACGTCGATGCAAGATGAGGGCTGTTAAGAATTTTGTTTAATGTATAAGTAGTTGGGGTGCTAATGGTACGGTTTAAACAGCCTTTTGTCTGATATTATTGTTGGCATTTTTTCTGATAACCAGTTGGCCATTTGTTGGGTTTCCCTGACAGATGGTGACACGGGTCATTGGGTGTTGGGCCCAAGAGATTTCGTAAGCATGGCAATCTTTGTCTGCCAAGTCAGACCACCGCATGGCCTCTTGGCTTGGGGGACATCTGTTTTTATCAGTCTATTTTCATTGAGTTTCTACACGCTTAATTTGTTTAATCTGTTGTGTGGCCTGGGCGCTTTGGGGCTTGTTTATATGCTTTGCAAACAGTTGGGGGCCTCTCAGAGAACAACGCTGATTGCGACTGTTTTTACTGCTACCAATTTTATGTGGGTGTATTTGTCTCGAACCCCTATGTATGATTTACCTGCGGCTTTTGGATATACCTTGTTTTGTTACGCGTATGCGGTGTATCTCCACAAAAATAACCCGCGTTGGCTTTTACTCGCCTTGGTGGGCGTTGGTCTTGGCACTTTGTCACGGTTCATTATTGTGATTGGGCTGTCTGGTTTTTTTATTGCGATTATGCAATTTTTGGCAGTGTATCGACTAGACAAACCGTGGCTTTTGCGTGGGGTGACTTGGTTGAGACGGTGTTTGTGGCACGGGGTGTTGGTCATCAGTGTTGCTGCGCTACTCTCGTGGCCATGGCTGTGGGTGCAACATGCCCTTTACGACGGTTTTCTGAAAGAATTCATGTATGATAACTTCTTGCGCTTTTTGGGCGATGAAAAAGGTGTTAGTCGGGATTATTATGGCTTTTTGCTGATTACTTTTATAGCGTTGATTCCGACGACCCCTGTTCTTGTCGCTGGTTTGAGCAAATCACTTTGGCAAAAGTGGGGTAAATCACCGATTGCGCATGTTGCTTTGGCTGCTAGTCTCCCGTGTTTGATGGTATTTTCTTTTTCGGGGCATACCAAGCTTATTCGTTATATTGCTTATATTTTCCCTAGCCTCTTACTACTCAGTGCTCATATTTATACGACCTGTATAGATTCTCCAGTTTATCGACGTCGGATGCGATATTGGTACTATGGGTTGCTCAGTGTGGTGGCTATTCTCTTGTCTGTGTATGCTGTACAGTTTAATGCCGAAGCTCAGCAAAGTAGTCTGTTTGTAGGCGCTGCAATCGTTTTTCTTGTCGGACTGATTGGTTCGGGTTTGTTCTTTTTGGGGCAGCGCTACAAGTCATTTATTGAAAACCCTTTGTTTTATCTCTTGTCTTGTTGTGTGTTTTATCTGTTGTTTTTCACTGTATTGGCAATTGAATACAACCATGTTCCGTTTTTGAAGCAGGTTCATGACAGTATAGAGGCCTCCCTTGGTTCATAATATTGCGATTATTATTCCTGCGTATAATGAAGAAATTCCTATTGCGAAGGTTATCGAAGACTTTTATAGGGTACAGCCAGATGCTTATATCGTGGTGGTGGACAATGCCTCGACGGATCAAACCGCCACGTTTGCCGCGGATACATTGCAGCGTTTGGGTGCTAAGGGCCGTGTGCTTTCCTACAATATTCAGGGCAAAGGCTTTGCCGTTCGGCATGCTTTTCGCGAAATAGATGCCCATGTTTATGTGATGGTAGATGGTGATGATACCTATAGTGCGGCGGATTTGCCCAAATTAATGGCACCCGTTCTCTCTGGAGACTATGACATGGTGACGGGTGATCGGTTGCATGTGTATCAGCAAACGAATGCCCGTAAATTTCACTATTTGGGAAACCTGGGGGTTTCGACCATTATTAATGTTTTTTTAAAGTCGCCATACACGACATTTTTAAAGTGGCTATCGTATTTTTACAGGAAACTTCATTAAGCGGTTTCCTATTTTATCAGAGGCTTTGAGTTGGAAACGGAGATCACTTTACACGCGTTGTCCAATCATTATCGAACATGTGAAATACCAACGGCCTATCAGGACCGTCAGGCCGGTAGTGTGTCTAAATTGAATACTTTTTCAGATGGTTTCAAAATAATTCGATTGGTATTTTCTTTGTTTCGCTTATATTACCCGTTACGTTTTTTTTCGTGGGTAGGCTTCTCTTGTATGGGTATTGGTATTGTTTTGGGTGTTCCTATCGTGGTTCATTTTATAGAAACCGGCTTGGTGCCACGTATTCCGACGGCGATTCTTGTCGCTGGATTGGAAATTGTTGGGATTCTATCAATTGCGTTGGGCCTTATTTTAGATACGGTGATCAAGTTGAATCAGCGGCAGGCGGAACTGTTTCGCTTGAACCATCACGACTGAGTCTAGCTGCTACAGTTACAGTTTCCCAATATCCTCAAACCATAATGTTGGGTTTTCGGAGATGAAGTTTTCCATCATCTGAATACATTCGTGTAGGGCCAGATCAATGACCTCTATTCCATGTTCTTCCATAAACAATCGCGCGCCTTCAAATGTTTTGGACTCACCGACGATGACTTTTTTGATGCCAAACTGTACGGCGGCACCGGCACAGAAATAACAGGGCATGAGTGTTGAATAGAGCGTAGTGCCCGCATAAGATCCAATACGACCGGCTTGGTGTAGGCAGTTTGTTTCGGCATGCATGACAGGGTTTTGATCTTGGACTCTTCTGTTGTGACCGCGGCCTATGATTTTCCCCTCACGGACCAGGACGGACCCAATGGGGATGCCACCTTCGGATAGTCCCTTCATGGCTTCATTGATAGCTTCTTGCATAAATATATCCATGAGGGCTCCTTTTTAGCGTGTGATTATTTCCTGGGCGGGGGCTTATTGCGGAGGCCAGCGCCCCTTTCTATCAGCTTTTTTGAAAGAAAGAGGGCCGCCTATGTCTCTATTTCTTTAGAGTTGATTGAGGTAGTGAATGAACTCGTAAATTTTTCCAAAAGAAGTTTTTTGTGAGTGCATGACCAATCGTGGCAGATGTTGAAATACTTGGTTGTCATAAGGGATTTCTTTGGCATCTACTTGATTGATTTCACCGCTAATAAGAATGTCTTTGAACTTTTTGTTTAGGCGCGCTAATTT